>NZ_JAWDIE010000001.1:0-275880 GCF_037688875.1 Amphibiibacter pelophylacis | reverse complement strand
ATTCCGGTCATTTCGGGACAGCGCTGCACCGTACAACTGATCGTTCCATGAAGATGTCGTCACCCCTCTTTCACCGCCGCCAGCGCGGCCTGACCCTGGTCGAAGTCATGGTCGGCCTGGCGCTGGGCCTGATCGTCGTCGGCGCCATCCTGTCCACTTATCTGACCGTCGCGCGCTCACAGGTGACGCAACTGGGCGAATCGCAGCTGTCGCAGAACAGTGGCAGCGCGATGGGTTTTATAGGCAGTGCTGTGCGTGACGCCGGCCTGACCGTGCCCGACACCAACTGGAACGATTTCAACCAGGACCTGCGTGTCCAGCCTCCCGGCGGGACCTTTGACCTTTTCGGAGCCCGTAACAAAAATCCCTCCGCCGGGAATAAGCCCTGGCCCAGCATCCAGATGATCACAAGTGGCGGGGTCAGCACGCTGGTTGTCCGCCGGGAAATCGACCCCGACAACAGCGCCGACCTCGATTGTCTCGGCCGCCCCTACCCCAAGGTTGCTGGCGGCAGAGCCTGGGGGATCGTGGAGTGCCGGTTCAATTTCGACACCACCAAGCGCGATCTGACCGTTCAGGCGGTGGGCCTGGCCAGCCCGATCACCGCTGCAGCTCCTCTGGTGCCAGCAGGCACCCTGTTTGACTATCAGATCCGCACCGCCCAGCAGCCAGCGGGTAATTTCTACAGCGCCACGCCTGTGCGCGGCGACATCAGCTACTTCGATGCAACAGACGCCACAGACTGGCCGCTGGTCGTGGGTGTTGAGCTGTGTCTTGTGCTTGCCAGCCCGACCGATCCAGCCGCGCGTCCCACCAGCTACACACGCTGCGATGGCTCAACCGCAACGGCGCCCACCACTGGCCCCGCCTACGCCTTTCGCATCGTCCGCTCGACCTTCCAGCTGCGCAACCGCTCGGCCGTCATGCCCTTCCTGAACCCGGACCCCGCATGAATACGACGACGCCATTCCTTCGCAGGAGCCGGACTGCCCCTGCGCCCTTACGCCAGAGCCAGCGCGGGGTCACGCTGTTCTTTGGCATGCTCTTTCTGCTGACCATCGTGCTGCTGACGCTGGGCGGCGTCGCCATGAGCCGTTATCAGCAGCGTCTGGCCCTGGCCATGAACGACCGCGAAGTCGCCTTCCAGAGCGCCACTCTGGCGTTGCGCGCCGCTGAACTTCGCCTGCAGGGCAAACAGGCGGATGGCTCCCGGGACACTGCGGGCGCAAGCAGCGGTGAAACGCAGGCCAGCAGCGGAGAGGCGCCCTGCGGCACAACGGCCACCCCGTTTCCCGCCAACGGTCGCTGTGTTTACGTGGCCGTGCCCGCAGCCAACCCCTATGCCGATGAGGGTGTCGTGTGGCGCAACGCCCCTGCCGCGACACTGCAGGGGTTCGCCGCACTGATTCCCTCCGGCCTTCGCGCGCCGACTTATGTGGTTGAAGAAATTCCGGACCAGTCCGTCGGTGACTCTTCCGGTAAAGGCGGCGCGTCCGTTTTCCGGATCACCGCTGTTGGCTGGGGCCGTTTTGACAGCACCCTCGTCCGGCTGCAGGAAACCTACCGGCCTTACTCCACTGGCAATCTTGGCCAATGACTGAATCTATGAACCCGTCCGCTGATCCCGCTCCCACCCCCGCCGCCCCGCGCCGCAAGCGTCCCCTGCTGGCTTTCTGGTTGAGTACAGCCGTGGCCGTGACCCTGCTGGGCTTGGGTTATTCGGTGGCCAGTGAGACCACACCGTCGGGCACGGTCGATCTGTCGCTGTTCTCGGGCCGGGGCGGTTCGGCCGGTTTTGCTGCGCCGGATCAGGTCACCTGGCTGGGGCAGTACAGCCCGCCGGAGCTCAACAGCACCAGCAGCTATCAGGTGGATCTGGGCTTTTCCAGCTCCAGCACCGGTGCGGGCCTGCCCACTGCGACCAGCATCACGCTGGACGCTCCGGGCAACGCAGACGCCGTTATCGCCGGTGCCGAGCCTGACAACATCATCAAACCCGAAGGCTGGAACGCCCGGTTTTTCGCCGATGACGGCAGTCCGCTGGCCGATGCCGACGGTAACCCGCGTACGCCCAATCCGGGTGAAGCCATACGATCGGCACGTTTCACTTACGAGCCGCTCAAAGCCCCTGCCGTGTTCAGCGCGACCAACTTCACCGGCACAGGCGATGGGTATCACCCCATATCCTTCATCAGCCCGGCCGCGGGAGGCGAGGCGCTGGTGCTCATCGTCAACCACCACTCCAACGCGGGTCCGCTGCAATGCCGCTTGCGCGCCGACGCGTCCAAGGCCTGTCCAGGGTTTCCGCAAAGTGCCACAGGCCAACCCACAGACGGCTTGTCGCTGATGGCCACGCCCGGGAAGACTTTGCCCGCCGGCAAAACCTTCCTGGGCGACATCATGACGCCCAGCACCATGCTCTTCTCCTACCTGGATTCGGCCACGGGCAAACTGTATGCTCCGGGCATTGCCGTGCGCAACGTTCCTGAAGCAGGCGTTAAAGGCCTCGACCTTGGTGTCGTCTGCACCGATCTGTCGTCGATTCCTTACAAATCATGCGGCTTCGCCAATTTCGGCCCATCCAATCCGATGGGCACAGAGTTGCAGACCCGGCTGACGGGCCTGGAAGCCGTGGGCTCGAGGGTGTTCCTGACCGATGCCACGGGCTATGTGTACTGCTACGACGCCCAGACCCAAAGCAAATGCAGCACCAATCCGGCCACAGGACAGACCTACAGACTGCCGCTGGACGAAACAAAACGCCAGGGCAATGGCAGCATTCTGACCCTGGGACAGGTCATGTTTTCATCGGTGGCTGACTCGGGCCTGCTGTTTGTGGCCGCGCAGTACAAGTCCAACAACCAGCAGGTGCTGACCTGCTTCAACACCAGCACCATGGCGCCGTGCGAGGGCCGCTGGCCCATCAACCTGGGCAACAGTGGCCCCGGCGGAACGCCTGTGCTCACATCACCCGGCACTGTGACGCCTGTACCGGACAAAGATGGCCAGCTGGCCGGTGTCTGCCTGCGCGCGCGCCCAGACACCGGAACGAGCGGACAAAGCCCGGGCAACCGGGCCGCCATCATGCCCGATGGCAGCCGCGTCAACACCCCCTTTATGGCGTGCTACACCGCCCAGGGCGACGACCTGCAGGTGCCGTGGGCGTTTTACGAGTTCGCCAGCCGTTACGGCACGATAGACAACAGCCCGGAAATGACTCCCAGCGGCAGCATGAAGCGCTGGTTCTGGTCGGGCACGTCCAACCCCTGGGGCAGCGCCTACACGGGCGCACGATTTGGCTCGCGGGTTTTTGGCAGCACCCAGGTCTGGGACCGCAACCAGGCTCCACGCGATCCCTCGTTCGCAGATTTCAATCTGAAAGGGCCGGCCATCAAAGACGCCGTCTGGTGCGTGGACATGGCCACCAACGCAGCATGCACAGGCCCGGACAACCAGTTTCCGGTTTTCGTGACCCAGGGCCGCCCTTATGTGATCCGGGCCGACAACACGCGGGACGACTGCATGTGGCTGCTGGGCGATCTGTCGGTGGGCTTTCCGTTTGAAGCCAGTACGGGCAAGGTCTGCAGTGACAAAGCCGTCACCTTCAACATCTTCACCAACCCGCGCAACTTTTACCGCTTTGACGACACGCTGGAAAAGCCGCCCGTCTACGAGCGCGTGGTGCTGAGCGGCCTGGAATGGGGCCGCGACATTTCCAACACCCCGGACGGCGTGCGCATCACCGTCTATGACACCAGCAAGCCCGGCCAGCCGCAGGTCAGCGAGTTTTATATGCCCCAGGGCCAGCTGTCCATGGACATGCCGCCCAACATCACCTACAGCAGCTACCCCAGCATACGTACTGAGGTGGTCATCAAGCGGCCCAACGCCGCCGTGCCCGAATTCAGCCGCACCGCGCAGGTGGATGTGCTGTGGAGCGGACCGCCGCTGCAGTTTGGCGTGCGCGGCAAAATCACCGATGCCAACATGTGCCTGATCAACGGCCAGGTCAGCGCCACCGCCACCCCCAGCACGACAGGCGCCGCCCTGCCCACGGCCACGGCCACGGGCAACGCCCTGGTGCGCGGGGTGCCCAGCAGCAACGACGGGCTGCAGCCCATCATCACCAACCGCTTCGGCCTGACCGCCGATTACGGCAGTGGCCCCAGCACCGTCAAGCTGCCGATCAGCCTGGTGCTGCGGCCCACTTACGACCAGGCCACCTACACCGGCGATCTGCTGCTGCGCGGGCTGGTCAGCTACAACCCGGCCTTCCCCGACAGCGCCAATGAGCGCGTGGTCGGCACAGGCGGCATCGTCTCCAGCACCACACCAGCCTTTGGTGCGCGCAATGTGCAGACGCTGAACGCCGCCGGGCTCCCCGTGCCCTTCGTCCGGGCCAGCCTGGACGCCAGCACCCTCGCCCTCCTGAACCGCAACAAGGCTGGGGTTGTCGATGGCAAATCCAGCGAGCGCATCGATTACCTGCGCGGCAAGCGCAGCGACGAGGTCGGCTACACCACGGCCGCCGGGGTCAAGGGGGCAGAGCTCTTCCGCCGCCGCGTCAACGCTGACGCCACTGCCGCCAGCGCCGATCTGCCGCCCCGCATCGGGCCAGTCATCAACGGGGGCGTGGCGATTGTCGATCCCAAGGCCAACAGCTTTTACAGCGGCGCGGCCAAGGGCTATGGCGATTTCATCCGCGCCACAGGCCGCACGCAACCCGTCGCGCTGGTCGCCAGCAACGACGGTATGGTTCACGCCTACCGCATTGACGGCACTTACGGCAACGCCGCAAGCATCGCCCTGAAGGAAACCTTCGCCTATATTCCGCGCGGCCTGGCGCCGCGCCTGCCCGGCCTGACCGAGCGCAGCGCCACGCAGCTGCTGGTCAACAGCTACTACCTGGACAGCACGCCCACCGTGGGCGATGTGGATCTGTCGGCGGGCGCAGGCAGCTCCTGGCGCACCGTGGCGGTGCTGCCCTTTGGTCGTAGCGTCAAGGGTGTGATGGCCCTGAATGTCACCAGCGCGGACAAGACCAACGCGGCCCCTGGCCTGTGGGAGTTCACCGACACAACCCCAGCCATCGGCGGCCAGCCCGATCCAGCGCAGGACATGGGGTTCATCACCTCACAGGCGGGTGCCAGCCCCAGCAATCCGTCGGTGTCCAGCCAGATCGCCCGCGTCAAATCGGGCGGCAGCCTGCGCTCAGCCTATGTGTTTGGCAACGGCTACGGCAGCACCAGCGGCAACGCCACGCTCTTCGTCGCCTACATGGATGGTGCGGTCAACGGCCAGCCGCAGTATGCGGGCGTGACGGTGCCCGACAAAGGCGGCAACGGCCTGTCCACGCCGCTGCTGGTCTCCGACGCCAGCGGCGAACTGCAGTACGCGCTGGCGGGCGACCTGAAAGGCAATCTGTGGCGCTTTGATTTCACCACGGGCACGATCAAGGTCAGCAAACTCTTCCAGACCACCCAGCCCATTGTCGCGGCACCCGCGCTGCTCAACACGGGGTCTGGCCTCTTCCTGGTGTTTGCCACGGGCCAGCCCCGGGTGGACCAGCTGCGCATTGAAACCAGCACCGGGCGCTACGCCATTTACGGCCTGAACCTGAATGGCGTGCTGGGCACTGTCAGCGGCAGTGCTGCTGCAGCGACCAGCCCCATCCTGCAGCGCCTGGGCGGCTCGGTGCTGGGCAGCGTCCCGGCCCTGAGCGTGGCCAGCGTGACCGCCACAACGGTGGACGGCCGCACGGCCCGCACACTGAAGGGCAGCAGCACCCTGAGCGCCAGCGGCTGGGTGATCAACCTGCCTGAGGGCGAAATGGTGCAGGGCAATGTGTTTGTCCACCCGACCAACAACCAGATCATCGTCACCGCGCTGACATCGGCCAGCGCCGGGGCGGTCTGCTCGGCCGGGGAAAGCATCCAGTACCGCATCAACCCGGAAACCGGCGCGGGCGAGGGCCGCTCCAACAACCCGACGCCGGGCAACAACAGCCAGCGCATCGCCCGCCAGGCGCCGCCTAACGCACAAGGCCAGCTGGCCGTGGGCGGTACAGTGGGCGGCAAAGACGCGGCCAGCGACAAGGCCGACCCCAACAAGACGCTGGACAAAGCCTATTACAGCGGCCGCCTGACCTGGCGCGAACTGTGATGCCCTCCCCTTCCGACCCTTACCGAGCAGAACGACCATGAACCGCATCCACCGCTACGCCGCACGCGGCTTCAGCCTGATCGAAATGATGATCGTCCTGGCCATCATCGCCATCCTGGCGGCCATCGTTTATCCGTCCTACACCAGCTATATGGTCAAGACGCGGCGCGCTGAGGCGGCGGGCATCCTGCAGGAAGCGGCCATGGCCATCGAGCGCCAGTACGGCCAGACGCGCGATTACAGCAAGATCACCCTGCCAACCGATCTGGCGAAGAGCCCGAAATCGGGCGACACCTTCTACACCGTGACGCTGGCCACACCGGACAGCCGCACTTACACGCTGACGGCCACCCCGACCACGCGCCAGCCGGATGCCGAGTGCGGCAATCTGATCCTGGATCAGGACGGCAACCGCACAGTCAGCGGCTCGCGCCCCGCAGCCGAATGCTGGGGCAGCTGAAACATCAGCGCCGGCTGAAACGCTTTACAGGTCGATCACCTCACCGCCGCCCGACGTGGGCTGCGGCAACAGGGCCTCAATGACGCTGCAGCAGTCGTTCACATGGCGCTTGCCAATCTGGTGCAGCGCCCAGGCCGCCATCACAGCGGCGGTGGCCTGCCCGGCCACGGGCACCCACTTCAGCACCTGACGCGCCGCCAGGCGCACCGCCATCTGCTTGAGTACGGCCAGCACCAGGCTGCGCGTGATGGTCTGGCCCACCAGCGGGCGGGCGCCGTCGCCCAGCTGCGCGCGCAGCTGCGTCTGCAGTGTGGGCGCCAGCAGGGCGATCTGCTCGGGCGCCAGACCAAAAGCGCGGTTGATGGCGGGCAGCAGCTCCATCAGCAGTGCCACGTCGGCCACGATGTCGGCGCCCGGCACCGGAATCAGCGCCGATCCGCCCGACGTGGCCGCGCGCTGACGCACCATGCCCAGGCACTGCGCGCGCACCTCTTCCAGCGCTTCACGCGACTGGATGCGCATCTGGCCCGGCTGGGGCGTGTCCCTGCGGGTCGTGGCAGGTGCCGCCATGGCGTTCAGGCCCTCGCCTGCAGGCGCGGTGCCCACGCTGGCGCGTCGTAGCCCACGGTGACGGCGCCATCGGGCCATTCAACCACCGGCCGCTTCATCAGCGAAGGATTTTCCTGCAGCGCCACGCAGGCGCTGGCGGCATCCACCACCGCGCCCTGCTGCGCGGCGGACAGGCCGCGCCAGGTGGTGCCGCGCCGGTTGACCAGCGCCTCCCAGCCCAGCGTCTGCATCCAGCCCTTTAGCGTCGGCGCATCCAGGGCCTGTTTTTTCACGTCAATGAAGACGACCTCGTGCCCGGCGTCCGCCAGCGCCTTGCGCGCCTTTTTGACGGTGTCGCAGTTGGGAATGCCGTACAGCCGGATCGGGGATGGGCTCATGAAGACTCCAAGGGAAGCAGTCAGAAAAAACGCTGCGGACACAAAAAAGCCCCGCACGTGCGAGGCTGTTATTTTGACCGAAGCTGAATTGTCTGGAGGCGCGACCCAGAGTCGAACTGGGCTAGACGGATTTGCAATCCGTTGCATAACCGCTTTGCTATCGCGCCACTAAAACCTGCTGACAAAAAAAGGAAGCCACGCTTCCTTTTTTGGAGTGTCTGGAGCGGGAAACGAGATTCGAACTCGCGACCTCAACCTTGGCAAGGTTGCGCTCTACCAACTGAGCTATTCCCGCATTGTTTCTGCGTTTTGTTGAAATCAACGAATCACAGAAGCAAGAATTATGACGGCTCCAGAAGACTTCGTCAAGCACTTCGTGAAATCCTGAAAATTTAGAGGGTTATCGCTCAGTGCTTGATCGCCCCACCCCGCGACGCCAGCGGCAAAACAGGCGTCTCGACGGGCGGCTGCACTTCGCTCACGGCGGTGTCCTCGTCGGCCAGGGGCTCGGGCTGGCGCTCCAGCGCCACTTCAAGCACCTGATCGATCCAGCGCACCGGAATGATCTCCATGCTGCCTTTGACGTTTTCGGGGATCTCCTGCAGATCCTTGGCGTTGTCCTGCGGAATCAGCACCGTGCGGATATTGCCCCGGTGCGCGGCCAGCAGCTTTTCCTTCAGGCCGCCAATCGCCGTCACCTCGCCGCGCAGGGTGATCTCACCGGTCATCGCGACCGACGCCTTCACCGGGATGCCGGTCAGCACCGAAATGATGGCCGTCGTCATGGCTGCACCGGCGCTTGGGCCGTCCTTGGGCGTGGCGCCGTCAGGCACGTGAATGTGGATGTCGCGCTTCTCGAACAGCTCCTCGCGGATGCCCAGACGCGCGGCGCGCGAGCGCACCACGGTACGCGCCGCTTCGACCGATTCCTTCATCACGTCGCCCAGCGAGCCGGTGCGGGTGATGCGGCCCTTGCCGCCCGTGACCGCCGCCTCGATGGTCAGCAGATCGCCGCCCACCTCGGTCCACGCAAGACCGACGACCTGCCCGATCTGGTTGTCCTTCTCGGCCTGACCGAAATCGTGGCGGCGCACGCCCAGGAAATCGTTCAGGTTGTCGGCATCGACGCGCACGCAGTCGGTGTATTTCTTGAGCTGGAAGCCCTTGACCACCTTGCGGCAGATTTTGGCCAGCTCGCGTTCCAGCGAGCGCACGCCCGCCTCGCGGGTGTAGTAGCGGATGATGTCGCGAATGGCGCTGTCCTGGACGTCGACCTCGCCGTCTTTCACGCCGTTGTTTTTTTTCTGCTTGGGCAGCAGGTAGCGCTGCGCGATGCTGAGCTTTTCGTCCTCGGTGTAACCCGACAGGCGGATCACTTCCATGCGGTCCAGCAGCGCGGGCGGCAGGTTCATGGAGTTGGACGTGGCCACGAACATCACGTCCGACAGGTCAAAATCGACCTCGAGGTAATGGTCGCTGAAAGTGTGGTTCTGCTCGGGATCGAGCACTTCCAGCAGCGCGCTGGAGGGGTCGCCCCGGAAATCCGAGCCCAGCTTGTCGATTTCGTCCAGCAGGAACAGTGGGTTGCGCGTGCCGACCTTGGACAGGTTCTGCAGCACCTTGCCCGGCATGGAGCCGATGTAGGTGCGGCGGTGGCCCCGGATCTCGGCCTCGTCGCGCACGCCGCCCAGCGCCATGCGCACGAACTTGCGGCCCGTGGCGCGCGCCACCGACTGGCCCAGCGAGGTCTTGCCTACGCCCGGTGGCCCGACCAGGCACAGGATGGGCGCCTTGACCTTGTCCACGCGCTGCTGCACCGCAAGGTATTCCAGGATGCGGTCCTTGACCTTTTCCAGGCCAAAGTGCTCTTCGTTGAGCACCGTCTCGGCCCAGCCCAGATCGTGCTTGACGCGCGTTTTTTTGCTCCAGGGCAGCGCCACCATGGTGTCGAGGTAGTTGCGCACCACCGTGGCTTCGGCCGACATGGGCGACATCAGCTTGAGCTTTTTGAGCTCGCTCTCGGCCTTCTTGCGCGCCTCCTGGGGCATGCGCTGGGCCTTGATTTTTTTCTCCAGCTCCTCCAGGTCGGCGCCTTCTTCGCCGTCGCCCAGCTCTTTCTGGATGGCCTTGACCTGCTCGTTGAGGTAGTACTCGCGCTGGCTCTTTTCCATCTGGCGCTTGACGCGGCCCCGGATGCGCTTCTCGACCTGCAGGATATCGACCTCCTGCTCCAGCAGCTCGAGCAGGCGCTCCAGGCGGGCGCGCACGTCGATGGCGTCCAGAATGGACTGCTTGGCCTCGAGCTTGAGCGGCAGGTGCCCGGCGATGGTGTCGGTCAGGCGGCCGGGCTGCTCGATGGCAGCGATGCTGGCCAGAATCTCGGGCGGAATCTTCTTGTTGAGCTTGACGTACTGGTCAAACTGCTGGGTGACGGCGCGGCGCAGGGCCTCGACCTCGGCCGTAGACGGCTCTTCGGGCGACACCGGCACCGATTCAACCAGGAAATATTCGCCGGAATCGTCAGCGCGGCGCAGCTGCGTGCGCTGCAGGCCTTCGACCAGCACCTTGACAGTGCCGTCGGGCAGCTTGAGCATCTGCAGCACATTGGCCACGCAGCCGACCTCGAACAGGTCTTCGGGGCCGGGCTCGTCCTTGCTGGCGGATTTCTGCGCGACCAGCACGATCTGGCGGCCGCTTTCCAGCGCTGATTCCAGCGCCTTGATGGATTTGGGCCGACCGACAAACAGCGGGATGACCATGTGCGGAAACACCACCACGTCGCGCAGCGGCAGCATGGGGTGTTCCAGCGGTTCGGAAGGCAAAAAGGGCGTGTCAGACATATAAACCTCTCTCGTTCCGTGCATGTGGGGGCGCAGGCCCGGAAGTCAAGTCAAGATAACACAGCCCGGACATGCCGGGCTGCAAAAGGACCTGATCGGGAGCGCGTGCGCGGGCCATCGCGGGACAGAAGCGGGAAAACCCGATCAGCCCCTCAGCGGACCAGCGCCGGGGCCACCCCGTCGTCTATGGTTTCGGCGGCAACAACCACGCGCTTGACATCCGACTGGCCGGGCAGCGCGAACATGGTGTCCATCAGGCTGCCCTCCAGGATGGAGCGCAGGCCGCGCGCGCCCGTCTTGCGCTTCAGGGCCTTGCGCGCGATGGCAATGAGCGCGTCGGGTTGAACCTCGAGCTCGACGCCGTCCATGCCCAGCAGCTGCTGGTACTGCTTGATCAGCGCGTTCTTGGGCTCGGTCAGGATCTGCACCAGCGCATCTTCGGTCAGCTCGCCCAAGGCGGCGACCACGGGCAGGCGGCCGATCAGCTCGGGGATCAGTCCGAACTTGATCAGGTCTTCGGGCTCGACGTCGCGGAACAGGTCGGAGACCTTGCGCTCCGACTTGGTCTTGACCGTCGCGCCAAAGCCGATGCCGGACTTTTCGGAGCGGTTCTGGATGATTTTCTCCAGGCCGTCGAAAGCACCGCCGCAGATGAACAGGATGTTGGTCGTGTTGACCTGCAGGAAATCCTGGTTGGGGTGCTTGCGCCCGCCCTGCGGCGGGATGGACGCCACCGTGCCTTCGACCAGCTTGAGCAGCGCCTGCTGCACGCCTTCGCCGGAGACGTCGCGGGTGATGCTGGGGTTGTCGCTCTTGCGCGAAATCTTGTCGATCTCGTCGATGTAAACGATGCCGCGCTGGGCGCGTTCGACGTCGTAATCGCAGTTCTGCAGCAGCTTGGAGATGATGTTCTCGACATCCTCGCCCACGTAGCCCGCCTCGGTCAGCGTCGTGGCATCGGCGATGACGAAGGGCACATTGAGCATGCGCGCCAGCGTCTGCGCCAGCAGCGTCTTGCCGCTGCCCGTCGGGCCGATCAGCAGGATGTTGCTCTTGGCCAGCTCGACCTCGGGCGCCGCCAGCGCGTGCGCGGCCTTGATGCGCGCCTTGGCCTTGTCGCCGCTGGCAGGCGGATAAGGCTGGCCCGTGGCGGGGTCGATCTCGGTGACAGCGGGCGTGTCGTCCAGCGTCACGCCCATGTGCAGCAGGCGCTTGTAGTGGTTGTACACCGCCACCGACAGCAGGCGCTTGGCCGCGTCCTGACCGATGACGTAGTCGTCCAGCTTTTCCTTGATCTCGGCCGGTGTGGGCAGCCCCTTGAGGGACTGCGCCAGCTCCTTGCGGGCCTCCTGCGCGTCGTCCTTGAGCAGGTCGACGCAGTCGCTCACGCAATGGTTGCAGATCAGGGTGGTTTTGTCGCCGATGAGGCGGGCCACCTGGTCTTCGCTGCGACCGCAGAACGAGCAGTGCAGGGGATCGGGCGTGTCACTCTTTTTGGCCATGTTCGGCAATCACTTTTTCGTTCGTCGGATGGCCTCAGGGGCGCTTTTCCAGCACCTGGTCGATCAGGCCGTACTCCTGGGCCTGCTGGGCGGTCATGAAGTAATCGCGCTCGGTGTCGATCTGGATTTTCTCCAGCGGCTGTCCGGTGCGCTCGGCCAGGATGCGGTTGAGCTGCTCGCGCGTTTTCAGGATCTCGCGGGCGTGGATCTCGATGTCCGTCGCCTGACCCTGCGCGCCGCCCAGAGGCTGGTGAATCATGATCTTGCTGTTGGGCAGCGAGAAACGCTTGCCCTTGGCGCCCGCAGCCAGCAGGAAAGCGCCCATGCTGGCGGCCATGCCCATACACAGCGTGGACACTTCGGGCTTGATGAACTGCATGGTGTCGAAAATCGACATGCCCGCGCTCACGCTGCCGCCCGGCGAGTTGATGTACAGCGAGATGTCCTTGTCGGGGTTCTCGCTCTCCAGAAACAGCAGCTGCGCCACCACCAGGTTGGCCGTCTGGTCGTTGACCGGGCCCACCAGGAAAATCACCCGCTCGCGCAGCAGGCGGCTGTAAATGTCGTAAGAGCGCTCACCGCGCCCTGACTGCTCGATCACCATGGGGACCAGCCCCAGGTTCTGCACGTCCTGCATGGCTTGGATGTTCATGTGCTGTCCTTGATGAAAATGTCTGCGGCGGAGCACCCGCGCCCCGCCAGAAGGGATGATGTGGGGCCGCAGCCCCGGACATCAAGCCTGCTGCATCAGTTCTTCGAAACCGACGGCTTTGTCGGTGACCTGAACCTGCGACAGGATCCACTGAGCCACATTGTTTTCCAGCACCACGGCCTCGACCTCGCCCATGCGCTGGCGGTCGCCCAGATACCACTGGACCACTTCGGCGGGCTTTTCGTAGCTCTGGGCGATTTCGTCCAGGTGCGCGCGCAGCTGCTCGGGCTTGGCCTGCAGGCTGTGCTGGCGGACCAGCTCCCCCACGGCCAGGCCCAGGCGCACGCGGCGCTCGGCCTGCTCGGTGAACGCATCCTCGGGGATGGGCATCTTGTCGGCGTCCTTCATGCCGCGCGCTTTCAGGTCGGCGCGCATCTGCTCGCCCATGCGCTGCGCTTCGCCCTTGACCAGCGCCGAAGGCAGATCAAAATCAACGACTTTGAGCAGCGCGTCCATGGCCGCGGCCTTGTTGCGGGCCAGCACGCGGAATTTCACCTCGCGCTCCAGGTTCTTGCGGATGTCGGCGCGCAGGCCGTCCACGGTGCCGTCGGCCACGTTCAGCGACTGGGCGAAAGCGTCATCGACCTCAGGCAGGTGCTGCTGCTCGAGCTTTTTCACCGTGACCAGGAAGTCGGCTTCCTTGCCCGCGACGTCCTTGCCGTGGTAATCCTCGGGGAACTGCAGCGGGAAGGTCTTGGATTCGCCGACCTTCATGCCGCGCACGGCCTGGTCGAACTGCTCCAGCATCTGGCCTTCGCCGACGATGAACTGGAAATCCTGGGCGGCGCCGCCCGCAAAGGGCTCGCCGTCGATCTTGCCTTCGAAGTCGATGGTGACGCGGTCACCGGCTTCGGTCGCGACCGAGGCGGCGCGCTGGCTGAAGGTGCGGCGCTGGGCGCGCAGGATACCCACGGTGCGGTCGATGGCACCGTCGTTGACTTCGGCGCTGACCTTGTCCACGGCCACAGCGCTCAGATCGCCGAGGGTGATTTCGGGGTAGACCTCGAAGGTGGCGTGAAACTGCATGCCCGCGGCCTGGTCTTCGGCCTTCTGGCCTTCGACGGGAGCGATGTCCGGCGCACCGGCCACGCGCAGACCGGCTTCGCGGGCGGTCTGGTCAAAGGCTGCGCCCAGCTGGTCATTGAGCACCTCGTACTGCACCGAATAGCCAAAGCGCTGGTTGACCACCGACATCGGCACCTTGCCCGGACGGAAGCCGTCGGCTTTGACGGTGCGGGCGAGTTTCTTCAGGCGCTTGTCCACCTCGGCCGAAACCGCCTGCGGCGAGAGGGTGAGGGTCACGCGGCGCTGCAGCTTCTCCAGGGTTTCAACGGCGACTGTCATGATGTATTTTCCTTGTGCAAATCCAGACTGGGGTTGATCGGATCGCCCTTGACCCACAGGCGGCGCACAGCGCAGCGCCACGCCGGTCACGGCGAATCCGGCATTATCGCATCGTCGCGGCCCACCCGGCGGACCGGATCCGGCAAAGTCGCCCGGCAAAAAACAAAGGGCCGCACCCGCAAGGGCCGGCCCCAGGCGCCTGCCGCGAAGCAGGCCGCTGATGCAGCGGGGATTATTCGCCCAGCATTTTGTGGAATTTGTCGCGCACGGCGCCGACGTCCTTCATGGCGGCCTTGGCGGCGGTCAGATCGCCCTTGTCGGCGACAGCCTTGACCTTGACCAGGCTGGCGTCCAGCTCGGTCATGCCCTGTTTCCAGGCGGCGGGGTTCTTGCCGTACTGGACTTCCTTGCCTTTGGCGGTGGCGGCCTGCAGCTGGGCCAGCGCGGTGTTGAAATCACCGATGGTCTTGCTTTGCATGACGGCGCCGAAATCCGTCTTGAACTCTTTCATCGTGTCTTTAACGGGGCCTGCGTGGGCGTTAGCGGCCGGAGCGAGCAGGGCCAGGCCCAGGGTTGCGGATGCCAACAGGGCGCGAACGCCGTTCGAAGAGGTGGTGAACATGAGATCTCCTAGAAAAGATGGGGCAGATGATAAGGGCTGTGGACACGCTTAATGTGTGCAAATGTTGCACAGGTGCATCGCGCCGCGCTGGTGTGGGGTTTCCTGGACGGCGCTGCGGCCGATTTACGACAGAAATCCTGGACAATCGATGTTAGCGCTGCCACAGTCCCCGAAACCCATTCAGAAGATCGCCCGGACCCAGGCGCGTGACAATGCAGCCCTCAGCCTTCTTCTGATTCCGAACAAGGAAAATCAATGGCCTTCGATCTAGTCCTTTTTGGCGGCACCGGCGATCTGGCCTGGCGCAAACTGCTCCCGGCCCTCTTCCAGGCCTTCCGCCATGGCACGCTGCCCGAAGGGGGCCGCATCCTGGGCATGGCCCGCGACGAGCGCACCGACGACGAATACCGCGCCTTTATCAAGGAGCGCTTTGACGATGTCGAACCCTCCAAGCGCCCCAGTGACGACGAGTTCGCGGCCTTCGCCGAGCGCCTCTTCTACCGCCGGATGGATCTGTCCCGGCCTGACGACTACATCACCCTGCGCGACTGGCTGGGCGAACGCCCCGGAGTGCCTTCGGTGCTGTACCTGGCCGTCAGCCCCAGCCTTTTCCCGGTGGTCTGCGAGCAGCTGGGCGCTCACGGCCTGAACCACGACGGCATCCGCGTGGTGCTGGAAAAACCGCTGGGCCACGACCTGGACAGCGCGCAGGAAATCAACACCATCGTGCGCCGCGTGTTCACCGAAAACCAGGCGCTGCGCATCGACCATTACCTGGGCAAGCCCTCGGTGCAGAACCTGACGGCGCTGCGCTTTGGCAACGCGCTGTTTGAACCGCTGTGGCGCCGCGAGAGCATCGCCAGCGTGCAGATCACCCTGGCCGAAAGCCTGGGCGTGGGCACGCGCGGCGATTTTTACGACGGCACCGGCGCGCTGCGCGACATGATCCAGAACCACGCGCTGCAGCTGCTGACCATGATCGCCATGGAGCCGCCCGCCAGCAACGAAGCCCACGCCATCCGCGACGAAAAGCTCAAGGTGCTGCGCTCGCTCAAGCCCTTCGATGCCGTCAGCGTCGCGCGCGACGTGGTGCGCGGTCAGTACCGCGCCGGGCAGATCAACGGCCAGGCCGTTCCGGGCTATCTGGACGAAGTCAAGGTGCCGCCGGGCAGCACCTGCGAGACCTTTGTCGCGCTGCGCACCGAGATCCAGAACTGGCGCTGGGCGGGCGTGCCGTTTTACCTGCGCACCGGCAAGCGCCTGGCGACGCGCGACGCGCAGATCGTCATCAACTTCCGCCAGGTGCCTCACCCCATCTTCCCCGGCGCGGCGGGAGCCAACCGCCTGGTGATCAAGCTGCAGCCCGAGGACGGGCTGGAACTGCACCTCATGGCCGCCAAGGGCGCGGGCAATTCGGACGCACTGACGCCCGTGCGCCTGGACCTGGATTTCGACCGCGCCTTCTCGGGCACCAAACGCGTCGGCGCTTACGAGCGCCTGCTGCTGGACGCCATCGGCGGGCGCCTGAACCTGTTCGTACGCAGCGACGAGCAGGAACAGGCCTGGCGCTGGGTTGAACCCATCCTGGAGCACTGGCGCACCGACCCGCAAGGTCCGCGCCCCTACGCCGCCGGCAGCTGGGGCCCGGCCTCGGCCAGCGCGCTGGTCGCGCGGGATAACGAGGCTTGGGCGGAGGAGCAGTAAGGGCGGCAAATCCTCCAGGTCGCGGGTATGCTATGCCATTGGGGCCCACAATGGGCTCAGACCGGATGCTCATATGCCTTACGACCTGACCCAGGAGCAGCGCGACCGCTACCGCAGCATCTCGATGCGCGCCCGCCAGCGCAAAGTCGATCTGCTCAAAATGGCGCGCCTGTCCAGTTCACCGCTGAACCTGCAGGACAGGCTGGACGTGCGCGACCTGATGCCGCAATGCGAACCCAGCGGCTTGCGCTGCCTGTCGCTCTTTACCGGCGGCGGTGGGCTTGATCTCGGTTTCGAACGCGCCGGTTTTGAGCACGCGGCCTGCTTCGAATTGCTGGACATCTGCGGCGAAACCCTGAACGCCAATCGCCCGGGATGGGATATCCACGCTGGAGATCAGGCCGGTGACGTGCAACAGGCCGACTTCAGTGTCTACAGAGGTGTTGACGTGGTTCATGGTGGCCCGCCCTGCCAGCCTTTCTCGGTGGCGGGCAAACAGGCCGGCGCCGATGATCCGCGCAATATGTGGGGCGACTTCATCCGGTGCATCCATGAGGCCAAACCGCGTGCATTTGTCGCGGAAAACGTCGTCGGTCTGCTGGACAGGAAATTTGACTCGTTTGTCCAGCGCGTGATCCTGGATCCGCTGGAAAAAGACTACACCGTGTTCCGTTTCAGGCTCGCGGCCCATGACTTTGGCGTCCCGCAGGCCCGCCGCCGGGTGTTTTTTGTCGGCATCAGCCATGCAGAAGACGCCAGCCGCTTTGTTCAGCCAGAGCCTACGCATGGCGACGTCAGCACCCTGTTCGGTCCCTTGCTGCCCCGCAACACGGCGCGCCGCAGCCTCGGTTTGCCCGACACGGGTTTTGATGTGGTGGCTCCCACGCTGCGCTCGGGCTTTACGGGCCCGCGCAAAACCACCGGCATTCTCAACAGCAAGGCCTCGCTGAAAATCTGGAACGATCTGGGCATCTGGCCCAACGGCGTCCAGCACGATCACGCGCTGGCCATGGCTTACCCTCCGGAGAACGGGCATTTCCGGCTGTCCACCGCCGATTGCGCACTGCTCCAGGGCTTTCCGCCGGACTGGATCTTCAGTGGCGCCGTCTACCAGGTGCTGGGCCAGATCGGCAACAGCGTCTGCCCGCCAGTGGCCTATGCCGTCGCCCGGGCTGTGGCTGACACCCTCGGGGAAAGTCACAGCAGTCCTCAACTTGAGCATGGCGCACATTTCCCGCTGGCGGCGAATGCTGTTCGTGATCGGCTTTTACAGCCGTGACCGGCACCGGCCGGAACTGCAGCACTGCCTGTGCCTGACCCCGATGGACCTGGAACCCTGGATCGCGTCCATCGAGGAAAAAATCGCTATCGATTTCCATCTGTCCAAACTGGCTTCGCGCCGTTTGACTCTGGACGACCTTCACGAGGTCTGCGGCGAGAAAAGCAGCTACACGCTGGCAGAAGCCAAACGGTTGCACAGGCAGCAGTGGAGTGCCCAGCAATACACTGAGGCTCTGGACGTGCAAGTGGATGACGAAGCGCGCCTGTCACCCGCTGGGATGCTGAATCTTCTGCAACTGCGCTCTCGCTACATCGCCGAGCGGGGCGCAACGCTCAACAATCCGCACATCACGAGCAGCGTGCTGCGACCGTTTCTGACTTCAGACCGGCTTGCGCCCGCGAACCAGTGGGCCTCGCACATCCGCTCGGTGGCGCTCGATTTCCTGTCGGAACACCCCGGACATCCTGCCGCACAGCGTATCTGATGCCTTCAGTGCGCCCTCAATACCCCCGCTCCCACTCCACCTGATGCTGCAGTGGCTGGCCGCTTCGGCTGGCGGCGACGTTGCTGGCGACGAGTTCGGCGCCGGTTTCGGGGCTGGTTTTGGCCGCGATGTGCGGCAGAACGGTGACGCGCGGGTGCGTCCAGTAGCGGTGGTCTTGCGGCAGTGGCTCGGTGTTGAAGACATCCAGAACAGCGCGGTGCAGATGGCCGTTGTCCAGCGCGGCGAGCAGGTCGTCGTCGATCACATGACCGCCGCGCGCCAGGTTGATCAGGCTGGCGCCCTGGGGCAGCGCGGCCAGTCGGGCGGCGTTGTAAAAGCCGCGCGTCTGCGCGGTGAGCGGTAACAGGTTGATGGCGATGCGGGTGTCCGCCAGCAGGGCGTCCAGATCCTGCGCGGCGGGTTCGCCCACCACGGCCTGCTGGCCGTTCCAGCTGATCTGGCGGGTGCCTGCGCGCGACCAGGCACGCACCGGGTAGCCCAGGCTGGCGATCTGCCGCGCCACGGCCAGGCCCAACTCGCCCGCGCCCAGCACGGTGACCGGGCAGTTGCGGGCCAGCGGCTGCTGGCGCTCCAGCCACTGGCGCTGCGCCTGCTGGTCCTGGTAACCGAAGAAATCGCGGTGCAGCGACAGCACCGCCCAGACCGCTGTCTGCGCCATGGCCTGCGTCATGCGCGGATCAACCATGCGGGCCAGTGGAATGTGGCGCGGCCAGTCGGGCTGGCTGGTCAGCTTCTCGACGCCCGCCCACAGCGACTGGATCAGACGCAGGTGCGGCAGCGCGGCCAGCTGCGCCACCTGCGCCGGGCTGGGGTTGGCGACCAGGGCGATGTCGATGCGGGAGCGCAGCGCTGCATCACTGTCCAGCGCAGGCCAGGGCTGATCGCCGATGTTGAACACCCAGTCGTTGCCCGGCAGGGCCTGGCGCAGCGCGTCCTGCCAGATCGCCACGTCGTGCTGCGGCAGCGTGCCGCACAGGTAGATCGTCGTCATGCGCCCCCCATAACGGCCAGGGCGTCCAGCATGTCGTAGCAGGCGCCCATGTTGTGATAGTCGGCCTTGCCGGCCGTGCATTTCTCGTCGGTCAGCGCGGCGTTGTCCGGCGCCAGAATGCGGAACCACGCCCCGTGGCGGTGATCGACAAAGTGCGTCCAGGCGTAATCCCAGAGCTGCCCGTAGCGCTGGCGGCACAGCGCGCTGTAAGCCGGATCGGCGGCGGCCTCGTGCGCCGCAGCATGCAGCAGCGCGGCCAGCGTTTCGGCCTGGACCCAGTGGTATTTGTGGCCGTCGAACGGCTGCCACTGCGTGTCCTGCGCCGGATCGCCCTGCGGGGCGAAGCCGTAGATCAGGCCGCCGTGCGCCGCGTCCCAGCCCTGCTCCCAGCCGGTATCCAGCATGAGGCGCGCCCTCGGCACCAGCCACTGCGGCACCTGGCGTCCGGCACGGCGCAGGGCGTGGGCGAGCTGCAACAGCAGCTTGGCCCACTCGGTCTGGTGGCCGGTCTGAAAGCCCCAGGGCTTGAAGATATTGGACGTGTCGCCCCGGTTGTAATCCCAGTCGGGCTGCCAGGCGGCGGTGAAATGCTCCCAGACCAGGCCGTGGCTGGCGTTGGCCAGATCGTGGGCCACACGCTCGGCCAGCAGGGCAGCACGGTCCAGGTAAGCCGCTTCGCCCGTCGCGTCCCAGGCGGCCAGGAAGGCCTCGCAGCTGTGCATATTGGCGTTCTGGCCGCGATACGGTGGGATCTGGCCTGAAGCGTCGCGTTCGTCAGCGAAAAGCTGGTGCTCCTGAGACCAGAAGGCCGCGTCCATCGTGGCCACGGCGGACTCCAGTGCGGCGCGGGCGGCGGCGTGCTCGGCCTGGTCGCGCTCAGAGCCGCTGCGCTGGGCCAGATCGCGGCACAGCGCGGTCATCTGCGCGTGCGCCAGCACGACAAAGGCGTGGCCGTAGGCGTAATCGGTGGCGTCGTCCACGGCGGTGACGCGGCCGTCAAACTGCATCTGCCACAGGTAGCGCCGACCGCCGGGCAGCGCCGGGTCCAGCACGGTGTGCGCCTGTTCGACGAAGTTCAGCGCGTGGCGTGCGCGCTGGTGCCAGACGGCAGCCAGCGGGTGATCGGGGAAGCGCCGCGCCGCCTTGGCGTGGGTGAAGACGAAGCGCGTGCTGCTGACCAGATGCCGGGTCGTCCGGTTGAAGACCGTGCCGTCGTCGCGCAGGAAGTGGAAAAACCCGCCCGCCGGATCGACCGCCCCCTCAAAAAAAGCCAGGGTGTCCTGGATGTGACGCGCCAGGACAACGGCGCTGTCAAACATCGGGGCGGGCGGGATCGGGCGGCGCGGGGATGAAGGCATCGTGGAAGCAGTCCGGTCAGCCGAGGCGTTTTCCGGTTTTGGTGATGAAAAGGTGATTGTGCGCCGAAGTCCAGTCCAGGCCCACCAGTTCCCCCACACGGTGCGTGACCTTGCCCGCCACGCGCGCGGTGACGTGGCCCACGGGCGTGTCCACCTGCACATAGGTTTCGGGGCCGGTGGGCTCCAGCATCAGGATGTGGCCGGTGAGCTTGGCCTCGGTCGGATTGCACAGCGTCAGGTCTTCCGGACGCACGCCGTAATCCACCCCGCCGCCCTGCGCGGCAATGGCGGTGCGCTGGCTTTCGGTGGTCGGCAGCTCTTTGTCGCGGCCCACCAGGCGGCCGTTGTCCCAGGCGCAGTGCACGAAGTTCATCGACGGCGAGCCGATGAACTCGGCCACAAAGCGCGTCGCCGGGCGGCTGTAGATGTCATCGGGCGTGCCGAACTGCTGGACTTCGCCGTCGCGCATCACGGCGATGCGGTCGCCCAGCGTCATGGCCTCGACCTGGTCGTGCGTCACGTACACGGTGGTGGTTTTGGTGCGCTGGTGCAGCAGCTTGATCTCGGCGCGCATCTCGACGCGCAGCTTGGCGTCCAGGTTGGAGAGCGGCTCGTCGAACAGGAAGAGCTTGGGGTGACGCGCCAGGGCGCGGCCCATGGCCACGCGCTGGCGCTGGCCGCCCGAAAGCTGGCCCGGCTTGCGATCCAGCAGATGGCCGATCTGCAGCATTTCGGCCACGCGCTGGACCTCTTTGTCGCGCTCGACCTTGGGCACTTTGCGCATTTCCAGCGCGAAGGCGATGTTCTGCGCCACGTTCATGTTCGGGTAGAGCGCGTAGCTCTGGAACACCATCGCGATGTCGCGGTCCTTGCTGGGCAGGTGGGTGATATCACGATCGCCCAGCAGGATGGCGCCCGAGGTGGGCACGTCCAGACCGGCGATCTGCGACAGCAGCGTCGATTTGCCGCAGCCCGAAGGCCCGACGAGGATCAGGAACTCGCCTGTTTCGATTTCGATGTTGATGCCCTTGAGGATCTCCACTTGACCAAAGGTCTTGCGCACCTCACGGATAGACAAAGCACTCATGCTGACTCCTTAACCTTTGACCGCGCCAGCCGTCAGGCCACGCACGAAATATTTCCCGGCCAGCACATAAACCAGCAGGGTGGGCAGACCGGCGATCATGGCCGCCGCCATGTCCACGTTGTATTCCTTGACCGAGGTGGTGGTGTTGGCCAGGTTGTTCAGACCGACCGTGATGGGCTTGCTGTCCGCGCCCGAAAACACCACGCCGTAAAGGAAATCGTTCCAGATGTTGGTGAACTGCCAGATCAGCGTCACAACCAGGATGGGCGTGGACAGCGGCAGGATGATGCGCCAGAAGATGCGCCAGAAGCCCGCGCCATCCAGCATCGCCGCCTTGACCAGCTCGTCGGGCAGGCCGACGTAGTAGTTGCGGAAGAACAGCGTGGTGCTGGGGATACCGGCGATCACGTGGATCAGGATCAGGCCGCTGATCGAGCTGGCGATGCCCAGATAGCCCAGCACCTGGCTCATGGGCAGCAGCACGACCTGCATGGGCATGAAGACCCCGAACAGCAGCAGCGCGAACATGAATTCGCTCCCCCGGAACTTCCACTTGGACAGCACATAGCCGTTGATGGCGCCCACGGCGGTCGAGATCAGCACCGCAGGCACGACCAGGTAGACCGAGTTCATGAAGAAGGGCTTGAGCCCGTTGCAGTCCACGCCCGTGCAGGCGGTGGACCAGGCCTTGGACCAGGCCGCGAAGCTGGGGCTGGTGGGAATGGACATCAGGTTGCCGTTGCGGATCTGGTCCAGATCCTTGAACGACGTGGACACCATGACATACAGCGGCGTCAGGAAAAAGGCCGCAAAAACCAGCAGCAGCGCCCACAGGATGATGCGGTGGATCTGCAGCCCGGTCCCGCCGGGAGTGACAGTGGATGGCGCGCTCATTTGCGGGTCCTCAGCTCGGAGTAAAGATACGGCACCACGATGGCGGCCACGGTGGCCAGCATCACGGTCGCGCTGGCGGCGCCAAGACCGATCTGGCCCCGGCTGAACGCCATGGTGTACATGAAGGTCGCGGGCAGGTCGGACGCGTAGCCCGGGCCTCCGGCCGTCAGCGCCATCACCAGGTCAAAACTCTTGATCGCCAGGTGCGAGACGATCATCAGCGTGCTGAAGAACACCGGGCGCAGGCTGGGGATCAGGATGCGCATGTAGATGCGCGGCAGGCTGGCACCATCGACCTGGGCGGCCTTGATGATGGAATCGTCAATGCCGCGCAGGCCCGCCAGGAAGAGCGCCATCACAAAGCCCGCGCTCTGCCAGATGCCCGCGATGGCCACGGTGTAGATCGCCTTGTCCGAATCGATCAGCCAGTCGAAACTGAAGCTGGTCCAGCCCCAGGCGTGCATCACGCGGTCCAGACCGAGGCCCGGGTTCATGATCCACTTCCAGACCGTGCCCGTCACGATGAAGGACAGCGCCATCGGGTAGAGGTAAATGGTGCGCAGGACGCCTTCGGCGCGGATCTTCTGATCCAGCAGGATGGCCAGCAGCAGGCCCAGCGCCATGCCGCCGCCGATGAAACACAGGCCGAACTTGCCCAGGTTGGTGATGGCCACCCACCAGCGGTCGTTGTTCCACAGGGCCACGTAATGCTCGAGGCCCACGAATTCGTCGTAGTTGGGCAGCAGGCGCGACGGCGTCATCGACAGCCAGCCGTTCCAGAAAATCAGCCCGTAAATGAACAGGAAAGAGATGACAAAGCTCGGCGCGACCACCAGTTTGGGCAACCAGGGCGTGCGCAGGCTGGACGGTGCAGACATGGGGTGTCCTTTTCTCGTCTGGGGCATGCGGACAAAAAAATTCTCCCGGCGGGCCGCAGGGCGGTTGCCGGGAGAACGGGCCAGCCGCGCCACAGGGCGCAGGCTGGCGTGGGCCTTACTGCGTCATCGCGGCGGTCGCGATGCGCTTGGCGGCGTCGGCCGCGCTCAGGCTGTCGTTGTTCCAGTACTGGCTGACGACGTCCTTGACGGCACCCGCAGCAGCGGACGACAGGGCCATGCCGTGGGCCACCGACGGCAGCAGCGTGCCGGTCTTGCTGGTGGCCACGAAATCGCGCGAGGAGTCCTTGGCGCAGCTGTCAAACTTGGACAGATCCATGTTCAGACGAACCGGGATCGAGCCCTTGAGCAGGTTGAAGGTTTCCTGGAACTCGGGCGCCATGATGGCCTGGGCCAGATCGTTCTGGGCCTTGATCTTGGCAGCGTCCTTCAGCTTGAAGAAGGCGAAGGAATCCACGTTGAAGGTGAAATCCTTGGTGGTGCCCGGAGCAGGAGCGCACAGAAAGTCCTTGCCCGGCGCCTTGTTGGCGGCGAGGAATTCGCCCTTGGCCCAGTCGCCCATGAACTGCATGCCGGCTTCGCCCTTGATGACCATCTGCGTGGCCAGGTTCCAGTCGCGGCCCGGCGCGTTCTTGTCGGTGTAGGGCTTGATCTTGCGATAGGTCTCCAGCACCTTGATCATGGTCGGGCTGTTCAGGCTGGCCGCTTCGGGCTTGACCATGGTCTTCTTGTAGAAGTCGGGACCGCCCACGCCCAGCAGCACGTCTTCAAACGTGGTGAAATCCTGCCAGTCCTGACCGCCGTGGGCCAAGGGGATGATGCCGGCCTTCTTGAACTTTTCGGCGGTGGCAAAGAACTCGTCCCATGTCGTCGGGGCCTTGGTGACACCGGCCTTCTTCATGGCGTCGGTGCTCATCCACAGCCAGTTCACGCGGTGCACGTTGACCGGAGCGGCCACGTACTTGCCCTTGTACTTCATCACGTCAGCGACGACCTTGGGCAGTACGCTGTCCCACTTCTCGGCCGTGGCCACGGGGGTGATGTCGGCCAGAACGCCTTCCTGCGCCCATTCCTGGATGGACGGGCCCTTGATCTGGGCCGCAGCCGGGGCGTTGCCCGACAGCACGCGCGACTTCAGCACAGTCATGGCGGAATCACCACCGCCACCGGCCACGGCGAAGTCCTTCCAGGTGTCGCCTTTCTTTTCCAGCGTGGCCTTCAGGGATGCGACGGCCTTGGCCTCGCCGCCCGACGTCCACCAGTGCAGCACTTCAACTTCGCCCGCCTGCGCCGCCGTGGCGGTCAGCACGCCGCCCAGCATCAGGGACAGGCTCAGGGGACGGATCCATTGGGAAACACGTTTCATATTGGGCACCAGAATTGTTGGTTGAAAAGACCAGATGTGAGGATCGTCACGCAGTCAGGCGCACGCCGAACCGGGAACAGGGCGGACTTTAATGTTTTGTTCATGTTTGCCGCCAGAGGGAATTCCCTGGGTGGCCGCGTCCAGGGCCTGCGCCAGGGGACCGGGCGGCAGCGGCTGGCCCCACACGTCCGCGTGAACCAGCTCCTGCAGGGGCAGGCGCTGGCGCCATCCAGCCAGCGCCAGTTCGGGCTGCGGCAGAAAGGCGCTGACATAGCCCAGACATAGATAGGCGACCGGCACGACCGTGTCGGGCAGGCCCAGCACCCGGGCCAGCTCGACGGGTTCCAGAATGCTGACCCAGCCCACACCCACGCCTTCGGCGCGCGCGGCCAGCCACAGGTTCTGAACCGCCAGGCAGGCGCTGAACAGATCGGCCTCCAGCACCGTATTGCGGCCCAGCACATGGGGTCCACCCCGGCTGCGGTCGCAGGTGATGCACAGGTTGAGCGGACTGTCCAGAATCCCCTCAAGTTTGAGCCTGCGGTAGCGCTCGGCCTGCTCGCCACTGAAACGCGCGGCGGCGCGTTCGTTCTCTCGGGCGTACTGGGCTTTGATCTGCTCACGCACCTCGCGGCTTTCGATGACGATGAAATCCCAAGGCTGCATGAAACCCACTGATGGCGCGTGGTGTGCCGCCTGCAGCAGGCGCGCCAGCACTTCGGGCGGCACCGGGCCCGGCAGAAACTGCGAGCGCACGTCGCGGCGCTCGAAAATGGCGCGGTAGACTCCGTCGCGCTCCGTGGCAGAAAACCGCAGGTCAGCCATCGCCATCAGCCCGCCACCGAAGGCGCCGGTGGCTGACTGGCCTGCGCCGCCTGTTCAGCGCTCAGGCGCACGACCACGCTGCTGACCATCACGCTGTTGGGCACCAGCACCTGCCGCCCCTGCGCATCGCGCAGCGTGGTGTAGCCCAGCGAGAGCAGCTCGACGCAGGCCGTGGTCACGCCCGCAGGCGCCGACACCTGCACCCAGTCGCCCACCCGCACCGGGCGGTAGAGCACCAGCGACAGCCCGGCCACCAGGTTGCCCAGCGTGTTCTGCGCTGCCAGGCCGATCACGACCGAGACGATGCTCACCCCCGTCAGCAGTGCCGTGCCCAGCGCGCGCAGGTCGGGCACCAGGTGCGCGTAAAGCACAAAAGTGCCCAGATAGACCATGACCTGGCCCAGCGCACTGGCAAACGCCAGGCCTGTGACATCCGTCAGATGCGGCGCTACCCGCCGCGTCAGCCGACGCACCAGCGCCGCCAGCACCAGCGCTGCGACCAGGAAAACCGCCCCGAGCGAAAGGGCACCGATCAATGTTTTGGGATCGAAAAGCGTGTTCATGGGGCCAGACTTTAACGGCAAGCGATCAGCGCTCCGCCAGCATCCAGCCTGCGGCCTTCTCCGCCAGCATCAGCACGGGGCTGTTGGTGTTGCCGCTGGTGATGGTGGGCATGACGCTGGCATCCACCACGCGCAGGCCGCGCACACCGCGCACGCGCAGGCGACTGTCGAGCACCGCCTGCGGGTCGCCGTCGCGGCCCATGCGGGCGGTGCCGACGGGGTGAAAGATGGTGCTGGCGATATCGCCGATGGCGCGCAGCAGGTCGGCTTCATCCTGAAGATCGGTGCCGGGCTTGATCTCGCGCGGGGCGTAGGGCGCCAGCGCAGGCTGCGCGGCGATGCGCCGGACCAGCGCCAGGCTCTCCAGCGCGACCTGGCGGTCTTCCCCGGTGGCCAGGTAGCTGGGGGCGATCTCGGGCTCGTGGTCGGTGCCCGGCTGGCGCAGGCGGATGTGGCCGCGGCTGGTCGGGCGAAGGTTGCAGACGCTGGCGGTGATCGCCGGGAAACGGTGCAGCGGCTCGCCAAACGCATCCAGCGACAGCGGCTGCACATGAAACTGCACATTGGGCCGCACGTGCGCGCCCGAGGTGCAGGCAAAAGCGCCGAGCTGGCTGGGCGCCATGCTCATCGGGCCGGATCGCGTCAGAGCGTATTCGAGCGCAATGCGCGCGCGCCCCAGCCAGGAGTTCGCCAGCGTGTTGAGCGTGCGTGCGCCCGAGACGCCAAACACCGTGCGGATCTGCAGATGATCCTGCAGGTTGGCGCCCACACCGGGCATATCCTGCCGCACCGGTATGCCCAGGCGCTGCAGCAGATCGCCCGGCCCCAGGCCCGAGGCCTGCAAAATCTGTGGTGTGGCCACCGCCCCCGCCGACAGGATGACGCCCTGCGCCGCCGTCAGCGCGGTGCGCCCCTGGGCCTGACGCACCTGCACGCCGCTGCAGTGCCAGCCCCCGCCGCTGTCCGGCGCCACAATGAGCGATTCCACATGCGCCCCCGTCCAGACGGTGAGATTGCGCCGGTGCCGCGCCGGGCGCAGAAAGGCCTTGGCCGTGTTCCAGCGCCAGCCCCGGTGCTGGTTGACCTCGAAATAGCCCACGCCCGCGTTGCTGCCCTGGTTGAAATCGGGCGTGGGCGCGATGCCCGCCTGCTCGCAGGCCTGCGCGTAGGCGTCCAGAATGTCCCAGCGCAGGCGCTGGCGGCTGACTTTCCACTCGCCATCCTGGCCGTGGGCGCGCAGAAAGCCGTCCAGCGCCGCGCCCGTCAGGCCCGGGTCGGCGGCCTGCAGGCGCCAGTGGTCCTCGTGCGCGATGAAGTGCGGCAGGCAGTTGTCCCAGCGCCAGGCATCGTCGCCCGTGGCGTCGGCCCAGCCGTCGTAATCCTCGCGCTGGCCGCGCATGTAAATCATGCCGTTGATGCTGCTGCAGCCGCCCAGCGTGCGCCCGCGCGGGTAGCGCAGACGGCGGCCGTTCAGGCCCGGTTCGGCGGCGGTCTGGAAGCGCCAGTCGGTGGCCGGGTGGCCGATGCAGTACAGGTAGCCCACCGGGATGTGAATCCAGGGCGAGCGGTCCGGGCCGCCCGCTTCGATCAGCAGCACGCGGCGCGCCGGATCGCGGCTCAGGCGGTTGGCCAGCAGGCAGCCGGCCGTTCCGGCCCCGATGATGATGTGGTCAAAGTGCGCGGCAGAGTCCATGTCAGCCCCAGCAGAAAAGATGATCAGGCCGGATCGCCCGCCGGCAGCACCAGCGCCACGCACTGGGTCTGCTGCAGGGCCAGGAAATTGTCGTCGGCGATGAGCACCAGCGTGCGCTCGCCCGTGGGCAGCGTCGGCCCCCAGGCCATGCCTTCCAGATTGTCGATGCGCGGCAGGGCCGCCCCGGTGATCTGGCCGAAATCGACCAGCACCGTGCTGCGCATGGGCTGTATCTGCCTGGGATCCAGCCGCAGCTGGCCCAGCGTGTCGCTGCCGGTGCGCGTATCGGCCAGCACCAGGCGCACTTCAAAGCCTCGGGTGATGCTGAACGCGCGCTCCAGCACCAGCAGGTGATGCGGCCCCCAGGCCAGCAGCTCGCTGACGCCGATAAAGGCGCGACCAAAGCCGTGCGGCCCTTCGCTCAGGGCGTAAGCGCGCTGGGCGATGGCGCGGCGGCCGTCCAGGTCGTAGCGGGTGAAGCGGCGCAGATCACCATCCTGCTTCAGGGCGCCTTCCATGCCCAGCCAGAGCTGGCGCGTGCCTGGCACCAGCGCCAGGCCTTCCAGCGTCTGGTTGTTGCGCGGGCCAACGCCCTGGGCCATCGTGACCAGCTCGGCGGGCAGCGGCAGCTCGTCCACGGCGCGGCCATCGCGGCGCGTCAGCGTCAGGGCGGGCGGCTCGCCGCGATCGATGTCGCCCTCGCTGGTCCAGACCAGCAGATCGGTGCCAGGGAGCAGGCGCAATCCTTCCGGATCGGGGATGGGGCCGCTGCGCGCCCGCCCCTGCCAGCCCGACGGTCCCGGATAGAGCCGCCCGTCCGGCTGGCGCAGCGCAATCATCTGGCGAAACTGCGGTGCGGCCACGCCATGCGGATTCAGGGCCAGATCGAAGGTGTAGAGCCGCGCCGGGGCGCGCTGCGAGCGGTCGTCACTCAGCGCCCACCACAGGCCAGTGATGGGGTTGTAATCCAGCCCCGACAGCCCGCCCACGGGCGTGCCATCCACCACCAGCCCGGGCCGCGCCGAACTGCTGCCCAGCAGCCGCCAGCCAGAAGGCAGCGCGGGCCGTTCGGGCGTCCCGGACGCCGTACTGTCCGGGCGATGCAGGGCGCATCCGGCCAGGGCCGTGGTGGCGCTGGCGAGGGCCAGGCCGAGCAAAGTGCGGCGTGAAATCTGCGGATATGCCGTACCGAGGCTCAAGCGCCCTCCCCCGAGGCTTCCTGAACCACTTCATCCAGCAGCTCCTGCGGAACGCCCCGGCGCCTTAAGGCCGCCAGAAGGCGCATCTGCGTGTCGCTAACCGCAAACAGGGCTTCATCCCGCCGCAGCCCTTCGCTCAGATAGGATTTGAGCAGCGTCTGATAACCTGCCATGCCGCGCTGGGGCGCAATGGCTTTCATGGAGTCGATCACGTCGACCGGCACGCGCACAGTGATCGAGATCATGGCGCGGTTTTTGTCCAGTCTGGTTTTGAGGGTGTCAGGAATGCTCATGTTCACGTCGCTCCAGCGCAGTGGCCTTGCGGGCCGAGATGATGCGGATGAACGCATCGTCCATCTGGACATGCACCACAAACAGCAGGCGGGACTGGGCATCAAAGCCCACGACCGCGTCGCGCGCCTCGTCGTTGCGTGAGGCATCCACCAGCCGCAGAAACGGATCAAAAAAGACCGAAGCTGCCTGCTCGAACGTCACACCCCCGTGCTTGATCGCATTGCTGGCGGCTTTGTGCGTGTCCCAGACAAAATCGGCCCCGTTCAGGTGGAAGTGGGTATCCATGCATTCAATGATGCCCTGTTGTATTGACAATGTAAATACCGCCTCAGGGCTGCGACCCAAGTCACCCCAGCGCCGCAATCACCTCCGGCGGGGCCTGGACCAGCTCGATCAGGACGCCTTCGCCCGCGATCGGGAACTCGTCGCTGGCCTTGGGGTGCAGGAAGCAGATGTCGTGACCGGCCGCGCCGCGCCGGATGCCACCAGGGGCAAAGCGCACGCCTTTCGCGGTCAGCCACTCGACGGCGCGGGGCAGATCGTCGATCCACAGGCCGATGTGGTTGAGCGGCGTGGCGTGGACAGCCGGTTTTTTGTCCACGTCCAGCGGCTGCATCAGATCGACTTCCAACGTGTAGGGGCCGTGGCCCATGGAGAGAATGTCCTCGTCCACGTTCTCGCGCTCGCTGCGGAAGGTGCCGGTCACCGGCAGCCCCAGCGCATCGACCCACAGGGCTTTGAGCCGGTTCTTGTCGGTGCCACCGATGGCGACCTGCTGCAGGCCCAGAACCTTGAAAGGACGCGGCGCGGCGGCGGCGCTCATGACTGGAACTCCACAATCGCCTGATCCACCGTCAGGCTCTCGCCCGCCTGGGCCAGCACTTTGGCGACCACGCCGTCGGCGCTGGCGAGCAGGACGTTCTCCATTTTCATGGCCTCGATGACGGCGACGCGCTCGCCCGCCTGCACCTTCTGGCCGGGCTGGACAGCCACCTGGACCAGCAGCCCGGGCATGGGCGACAGCACGAAGCGGCTCAGGTCGGGCGGCGGCTTGTGCGGCATCAGGCGGTGCAGGTCGGCCATGCGCGGTGAAACCACCATGGCCTCCAGGCGCGTGCCGTTGTGCTGCAGCGCCAGCGCCAGCGGGTTGCGCGGCGTGCCGCGTTCGGCCTGGGCGGTGAAGGCGCGGCCGTTGCACAGGCCGCTGATGCCGATGTCGTTCAGGCGCGAGGGGCTGCTGAGCGTGTAATCGCGGCCGTTGACGCTGACCGTGGCGCTGGCGCCGTCGCCCGGGGTTTCGACGACGCGCACCGGCGTGTAGCGGTGCTGGCCATCAGAGGCCAGGGCGATCACGGTGTAATCAGTGCCGATCTTGACGTCATAGCCCGGCAGCTGGCCACTCAGACCGGCGGCGCGCTGGCGCGATTTGCGCCGCAGGAAGGCCGCCAGCGCAACCAGGAAATCCGGATCGTCCGCCACGACCAGATCGCTGCGGAATCCATCCGGGTAGTTTTTGGCGATGAAGCCGGTGTTGAAATCGCCCGACACGAAATCCGGGTGCGCCAGCAGCGCCGACTGGAAGGGGACGTTGCTGCTGATGCCGCGAATCACGAAGCCGTTAAGCGCCTCGCGCATTTTGGCGATGGCATCCAGGCGGTCCGTGCCGTGGACGATGAGCTTGGCGATCATCGAGTCGTAGTACATCGGAATCTCGCCGCCCTCGGTCACGCCGGTGTCCACGCGCACGCCCAGGCGCTCGTGCGTGTTGGCCTGCCACATGCTGGGCACGGGCGGCGCGAAGCGCACCAGGCGCCCGGTCGAAGGCAGGAAGTTGCGCAGCGGGTCTTCCGCATTGATGCGGCACTCCAGCGCCCAGCCGTCGCGCTTCACTTCAGCCTGCGTGAAGCCCAGCTTTTCGCCCGCCGCAACGCGGATCATCTGCTCGACCAGGTCCAGCCCGGTGATGCATTCGGTGACCGGATGCTCGACCTGCAGGCGCGTGTTCATCTCCAGGAAGTAAAAATCCTGATCCTTGCCGACGACGAATTCGACCGTGCCCGCGCTTTCGTACTTCACCGCTTTGGCCAGCGCCACGGCCTGCTCGCCCATGGCCTTGCGCGTGGCGTCGGAGATGAAGGGCGACGGCGCTTCTTCGATGACCTTCTGGTGGCGGCGCTGGATGGAGCACTCGCGCTCGTTGAGATAAACCACGTTGCCGTGGCTGTCGCCCAGGATCTGGATCTCGATGTGGCGCGGCTGCTCGACGAACTTCTCGATGAAGATGCGGTCGTCGCCAAAGCTGTTGCGCGCTTCGTTCTGGCAGGCCGTGAAACCTTCGAACGCCTCCTTGTCGTTGAAGGCCACGCGCAGGCCCTTGCCGCCGCCGCCCGCGCTGGCCTTGATCATCACCGGGTAGCCGATGCCCTGCGCGATGCCCACGGCGTCCTGAGCCGACGCGATCGGGTCGTTGTAGCCGGGAATGGTGTTGACTTTTGCCTCGTTCGCCAGCTTTTTGGACGCAATCTTGTCGCCCATGGCCGCGATGCTGTGCGCTTTGGGGCCAATGAAGGCAATGCCCTCGGCCTCGCAGCGGCGCGCGAAATCTTCGTTCTCCGACAGGAAGCCATAGCCCGGGTGCAGCGCCTGCGCGCCCGTGGCCTTGCACGCCGCGATGATTTTTTCGGCGACGAGGTAGCTCTCGCGCGACGGCGCCGGGCCCAGCAGCACAGCCTCGTCGGCCATCTGCACGTGGCGCGCGTTGCGGTCGGCCTCGGAGTACACCGCCACGGTGGCGATGCCCATGCGGCGGGCCGTGGCGATGACGCGGCAGGCGATTTCACCGCGGTTGGCGATCAGGATTTTGGTGAACATGGGGGTGCCTCAGATGCTAGAAAATTGAGCCATCAGCGCCTTGCGCTGCGCCGTGAAATGCCACCAGGGCTGGCGGGGACCGCCATTCATGAAGTCATGGGCGGCCAGAAAAACGTCGAGCACGCAGGGGTCGTGGCGCCGCCCCATGGGACCGCGCAGGCGCTCGTAGGCGGCCCGCGGATCCATGTCGCGCACCTGCTGCGGCGTGTCTATGCCAATGCCCCGCAGATCGGCCGCCAGCGACACCCCGATGTTGGGGATGTCGGTCAGGCGCTGCGCCTCAGCGGCCACCTGGGCTTTGGGTGGGGCTTTGCTCATGTGGCCATCCGATTACAGCGGAATATTCCCATGCTTGCGCCACGGGTTGTCGACCTTTTTGTCCTTGAGCATCACCAGGCTGCGACAGATGCGCTTGCGCGTTTCAGACGGCAGGATCACATCGTCGATGAAACCGCGCGCCCCGGCCACGAAGGGGTTGGCGAAGCGGGCCTTGTACTCGGCCTCGCGCTGGGCCAGTTTGGCCGGGTCTTTTTTCTCTTCGCGGAAGATGATTTCCACCGCACCCTTGGCGCCCATGACCGCGATCTCGGCGTTGGGCCACGCAAAGTTGACATCGCCGCGCAGGTGTTTGGAGCTCATCACGTCGTAGGCGCCGCCGTAGGCCTTGCGCGTGATGACGGTGATTTTCGGCACCGTGCACTCGGCGTAGGCGTAGAGCAGCTTGGCGCCGTGCTTGATGATGCCGCCGTACTCCTGCGTGGTGCCGGGCATGAAGCCAGGCACGTCCACAAAAGTCACCACCGGGATGTTGAAAGCGTCGCAGAAGCGCACGAAGCGCGCCGCCTTGATGCTGGATTTGATGTCCAGACAGCCCGCCAGCACCAGCGGCTGGTTGGCGACGATGCCCACCGTCTGGCCGTTCAGGCGCGCAAAGCCGATCAGGATGTTTTTGGCGTACTCGGGCTGCAGCTCGAAGAAATCGCCGTCGTCCACCGTCTTGAGAATCAGCTCCTTCATGTCGTAGGGCAGATTTGGGTTGTCGGGCACCAGCGTGTCCAGACTGCGCTCGGCGCGGTCGATGGGGTCGGCGCTGGGGCGCACGGGCGCTTTCTCGCGGTTGGACAGCGGCAGGTAGTTGTAGAGGCGGCGCAGCATGAGCAGCGCTTCAATGTCGTTCTCGAAGGCCATGTCGGCCACGCCGCTGCGCGTGGTGTGGGTCAGCGCGCCGCCCAGTTCCTCAGCGGTCACCTCTTCGTGCGTCACCGTCTTCACCACCTCGGGGCCGGTGACGAACATGTAGCTGCTGTCCTTGACCATGAAAATGAAGTCGGTCATGGCCGGGCTGTAGACCGCGCCGCCCGCGCTGGGGCCCATGATCAGGCTGATCTGCGGGATGACGCCGCTGGCCATCGCGTTGCGCTGGAAGACCTCGGCGTAGCCGCCCAGAGACGCCACGCCCTCCTGGATGCGCGCGCCGCCCGAATCGTTCAGGCCGATCACGGGGGCGCCGACTTTCATCGCCTGATCCATGATCTTGCAGATTTTTTCGGCGTGCGCCTCGGAGAGCGCGCCGCCAAATACGGTGAAATCCTGGCTGAAGACGAAAACCAGCCGACCGTTGATCATGCCGTAGCCCGTGACCACGCCGTCGCCGGGCACCTTCTGGGCTTCCATGCCGAAATCGGTGCAACGGTGTTCGACGAACATGTCCCACTCTTCGAAGGTGCCTTCGTCCAGAAGCACCTCCAGGCGCTCGCGGGCGGTGAGTTTGCCCTTGGCGTGCTGCGCATCAATGCGTTTCTGGCCCCCGCCCAGGCGGGCGGCGGAGCGTTTCTGTTCCAGCTGCTGCAGGATGTCTTGCATGAATGACCTCGTCTCTACGTCGTCTCTACGGGCTTGTCAGGGGCCCGGACCGCGGCCCGGGCGTTGTTCTGCACACATTCTGGCGCAAGTTCTTGCCAGGGCCTGACACCGCGCTGTCATCGGGGGAGAACGGCGTGGCCAATGCCGGTCTGGCAGGGGGCTGTGAGGGTGCGGCGGAAGGGGTGGCGAATGGGGATTGAAAAAATTTCAGCTTTTTTTGAAAAAGGCTGTAAGAACCGGCGCGCTGCTGCGTCAAAAGGGGGCGAGACAGATTGTTCTGCTTTGATTTTTCCCGATAACCCCTCCGCCAGGAACTGCATTTCACAGCGTCCGGCCCTTTCAAGAAAGAAACCATCATGAGCACCCTGACCCAGAAAACCGCTTCCGCCGCCGTCCTGTTCGCCCTGGGCAGCGCCCTGGCCATGGCCCAGGTTCCCGCCCACGCCGCTGACACCAAAATGGAAAAGTGCTACGGCGTCGCGCTGAAGGGCAAGAACGACTGCAAGGCTGGCGCTGGCACCACCTGCGCGGGCACCGCCAAGGTCGATTACCAGGCCAATTCGTGGAAATCGGTTCCCGCTGGCACCTGCCTGAAGACCGAATCCAAAACCTCGCCCACCGGTTTCGGCCAGCTGGAAGAGTTCAAGGCCAAGTCCTGATCCCTTGAGCTGCTGATTTCCCCGTATTCATTTCAAACATCCTGATTTTTCAACCCCTTAAGAAAGAAACCATCATGAGCACCCTGACCCAGAAAACCGCTTCCGCCGCCGTCCTGTTCGCCCTGGGCAGCGCCCTGGCCATGGCCCAGGTTCCCGCCCACGCCGCTGACACCAAAATGGAAAAGTGCTACGGCGTCGCGCTGAAAGGCAAGAACGACTGCAAGGCTGGCGCGGGCACCACCTGCGCAGGCACCGCCAAGGTCGATTACCAGGCCAACTCGTGGAAATCGGTTCCTGCAGGCACCTGCGTGAAGACCGAATCCAAGACCTCGCCCACCGGTTTCGGCCAGCTGGAAGAGTTCAAGGCCAAGTCCTGATCCCTTGAGCGTCTGATCGCCTGATTCCCTGACCGTCTGATTGTTGACCGTCCGACCCCGAGCCCTGCCATGAATACCCCGCACCCCTCCATTTCCGGATTGCCCCCACGCGCTGGCGTGGGTCTGAAGCCGCAGCACGGCGACGAGATTCTTGCGTCGCGCCCCGAGCTGGGCTTCTTCGAAGTGCACGCCGAGAACTACATGGTGGCCGGTGGCCCGATGCACGAGCAGCTGGGTCGCCTGTGCGGGCGGGACGGCTCGGGGCCTTACGCGCTGTCGATCCATGGCGTGGGCCTGTCGATCGGCGCCGAAGCTGGGCTATCAAAGGACCACCTGCAGCGCCTGCGCGCACTGCTGGACCGCTATCAGCCCGCTTCTTTCTCCGAACATCTGGCGTGGTCCACCCACGACGACGCCTTTCTGAATGACTTGCTGCCCGTGCCCTACACGGCGCAGACCCTGGAGCGTGTGTGCAGCCACGTCGATCAGGTGCAAAGCACGCTGGGCCGCCGCATGCTGCTGGAAAACCCGGCCACCTACGTCGAATTTGCCGCGTCCACCTGGAACGAGGCCGATTTCATGGCTGAAGTCATCCGGCGCACCGGCTGCGGCCTGCTGCTGGACGTGAACAACGCGTACATCTCCTGCGTCAACCACGGCCGCAATATCCCCGCCTACATGGCCGCGCTGCCGCTGGCTGCGGTGGGCGAAATCCACCTGGCGGGCTACTTCCCCGAACAGGACAGCCTGGGTCAGACCCTGCTGATCGACAGCCACGGCGCGCCGGTCGCCGAGGCGGTGTGGTCGCTCTACGCCCGCGTGATCGAAGAGATTGGCCCCCAGCCCACCCTGATCGAATGGGACAACGACGTGCCCGACTGGTCGGTGCTTTACAGCGAAGCGCAGCGTGCGCAGTCCATCATGGACGAGCTGACTGTGGCGGTGCCGGTATGAACACGTCCGCGACCCTGGCCCCCGCACAAAGCCAGACCGACTGGCGCCTGGCCCTGCTGGACCCCGAGCAGCCCGCGCCCCAAGGCCTGAAAACCTGGAACGGCTCCGACCCCGCTCACCGCTTTGCTGTTTACCGCAACAACGTCATCGTGACCTTGATGGACGCGGTGGCCGACAGCTTTCCCGTCGTCCACGCTTGGCTGGGCAGCGATCTGTTCCGCGATCTGGCCCGCGCTTTTGTGCGCAGCCACCCGCCGGCCACGCCCATCATGGCCGACTATGGCAGCGCGTTCCCCGATTTTGTGACGAGCCTGGCGGCGCAGACGGACGCCCTGCCGCACGATGTGGCCGCAGCCATCGCCGACCTGGCGCGGCTGGAGCTGGCCGTGATCCAGGTGATCAACGAGGTCGACGCCCCGCCGCTGCCGCAGCAGGTGCTGGCTCAGGCGCTGCAGGATGCTGACAGCCTGCCGCTGCTGCGCCTGGCGCTGCAGCCCTCGCTGCGCGTGCTCAGCCTGAACCACGACGTGCTGCCTGTCTGGGCCAGCCACCAGGAGGGCGAGGCCGTCACCGCTCCGCAGCCCGCCGACACCCACGCGCTGGTCTGGCGCGAAGGCAGCGCGGTGCGCCTGCTGCACCTCACCCCTGGCGACGCGCAGGCCCTGCGCGATCTGCAGGGTGGCAGCCCCCTGGGCGAGCTGCTGGAACGCTACAGCGGCGACCCCAGCTTTGATCTGATGCGCCTGCTGGGCCTGCTGATCCGCGAATCCCTGCTGGCGGACGACTGAACGCTTTTTTCTTCTCTCTTTTTTTCGAGAATCACCATGACTTCATCTTCCCCTGCCGCAGCAGTGGCGCGGCTGGTCCGCCGCTGCTTTGCCCTTTTCGAACAGATTCCCTACAGCCTGATCGCTTTTCTGGGGCGCTTTTCCATCGCCGCCGTGTTCTGGCTGTCGGGCCAGACCAAGGTCGAGGGCTTCGCCATCGACCTCATCGGCGGCAGCGTCCAGCTGGGCTGGCCGCACCTGTCGGATTCAGCCATTTCGCTCTTCCAGACCGAGTACGCGCTGCCGCTGCTGCCCCCGGCGCTGGCCGCGCTGATGGCGGCGATCGCCGAACACGTCTTCTCGACGATGCTGCTGCTGGGCATCGGGTCGCGCTTTGCCGCGCTGGGCCTGCTGGGCATGACTTCGGTGATCGAGATTTTTGTCTACCCCGACGCTTACCCCACGCACGGCACCTGGGCGACCATCCTGCTGCTCATCATCTGGCGCGGCCCGGGCTGGCTGTCGCTGGACCACTGGATCAGCCGCCGTTTCGTGGCCAATCCGGTTGGGCGATAATCGCAGCATCATGCTGACCTGCCGCGAAGCCACCGAACGATTGTCCGAATCTCAGGATCGCCCCCTGAGTGCCGGGGAAACCCTGGGGCTCAAAGTCCACCTGGCCGTCTGCAAGAGCTGCCGCCGCACCGGCCAGCAGATGGCACTGCTGCGGCGCTTCTCGCGCCAGTACACCGAGCGCAGCGATGCGCTCCCGCCCGAGCCCCGCGACGGCGCCTGAACCCGAGCCCGCGCGTTCAGGCCCCGGCGGGGGCATCCCCGTCAAACCACTTCATCTCCAGACACTGGCGCAGGCGCATCCGGGCGCGGTAGAGCAGGACGTTCAGGTTGGAGATGGTCACACCGGCCTCCTCACAGATCTCGGGGCTTTCCAGCCCGATGAACTCGCGCATCATGAACACACGGGCCTGCTGCGGCGGCAGCAGCTCCAGGCAAGTCTCGAAAATCGTCCAGAACTGCTGATCCTGCAGCGCCCCGTCGGGGCTGCCCCAGGCCTTCGGGCGTCCATCGGCATCCCAGTGTCCGCGCGCATCAAACAGCTCGCCCAGATCCTGTTCGGCGTCCTCATCCAGCGGGGTGGTGCTGACTTCGGCCAGACGCGTGCGCTGGCGCAGGATGTCGATGATCTTGTTTTTCAGAATGGCGAAGACCCAGGTTTTCAGCGCGGCCTGGCCGTTGAACCGGTCCTGATAGCGCAGCGCCGACAGCAGCGCTTCCTGCACGGCATCCTCGGCCAGATGAACATCGCGCAGCTGCAGCTGGGCAAACTGCAGCATCTGGCGCCGCAAAGGCCCCAGGACCGCGGCGTCCGAGAGATCGCCGCTGGAGTGGTTGGTGGACATACTGAACTGCACTTTTCCCGGATGAGGCCCATAAATAATTCACAGGCACAATTTTAATCCGATAGCCAGTTTCTATGGCAGCTTATATCGAATCCCAGGCAATTCAGGCGGGAAAATTGCGCCGAAGCACAACACTTTCACCGAGTCGACTGACACCGGCCCAGGGGGGTAACACCGCGTGCCAAAATCGGCTGAGGCACCCGGTTTTGCCGTCAGCCCTAGCATCGGGTTTTGCGTCTAATGGAGTGTTTTCATGGTTTTACGCGCTGGCCTGCTGCGCCATCTGGCTTGTGTTCTGGCGCTGGCTCTGCCGGGTTTTCTGGCGGCCTGCTCGTCCACACGCCCACCCGAGGGATTGACGGCGGTCACGCCCTTCGACATCCAGAGCTACCAGGGCCGCTGGTATGAGGTGGCGCGGCTGGATCACTCTTTCGAGCGCGGCCTGAGCGACGTCACCGCCCAGTACAGCCTGCAGAAAGATGGCAGTGTGCGTGTCGTCAACCGCGGCTACGACGCCGCCAAAGGCGGTTGGAACGAAGCCGTCGGCCGCGCGCTATTTACGGGCGAAACCCGCACAGGGTCTTTGAAGGTTTCCTTCTTCGGACCATTTTACGGCGGCTACCACGTCATCGCGCTCGACAAGGGTTACCAGTGGGCCGTGGTCGTCGGGCCGGATCGTGGCTACTGCTGGATCCTGTCGCGCAGCAAAACGATCTCGCCCGCGCTGCGCAGCGATCTGACCGCACGCGTTCGTGCGGCGGGCATCAACCCGGACGATCTGATCTGGATGTCGCAGCAGCGCCAGGATCCAGCGTCCTGAGCGCGGGGGAGCGGCCGTCATGAGCTACACCGTGGTCTGGTTCAAGCGCGATCTGCGCGTACAAGACCACGCGCCCTTGCACCACGCTGCCGGGCGGGGGCCTGTGCTGGCGCTCTATGTGCTTGAACCCAGCCTGTGGGCGCAGCCCGACGCGGCGCTGCAGCACCTGAACTTCCTGCGCGAAACCCTGCGCGATCTGGCCCTGCAGTTGCGGCCCCTGGGCGCCACGCTGCAACTGGCCGTGGGCGAAGTGCCGGAGGTGCTGGCCCGGCTGCACGCCAGCCAGCCCTTTGCGCGCCTGATGTCGCACGAAGAGACCGGCAACGGCCATACTTTCGAGCGTGACAAGGCCGTGGCGCGTTGGTGTGCGCAGGCTGGTGTGCAATGGCAGGAATGGCCGCAGCACGGCGTGGTGCGCCGCCTGCCGTCGCGCAAGGTCTGGACGGCGCGCTGGAAGGCGCTCATGCACGCTGCGCCCTGGCCCACGCCGCAGCCCGGCGAGATTCAGGGCCTGACCCTGCCCTGGGGCGGCGAGCGCTGGCCGGATGCGCAGCCGCTGGGCCTGAGCGGCCCCGGTCTGGAGACGCCCGAACCCGCGCAGCGCCAAAAAGGCGGACGCACGCTGGCGCTGCAGGTGCTTCATGACTTTCTGGAGCAGCGCAGCCGCAGCTACCGGGGCGGCATTTCGTCGCCCCTGAGCGCGCCGACAGCCTGCTCTCGCCTGTCACCGCATCTGGCGCTGGGGAGCCTGGGCATGCGCGAGCTGGTCCAGGCCACCACCGCGCACCTGCAGCGGCTGCGCGAGCAGGCCGACCCCGACAGCGCCTGGCAGCGCAAGGGCCTGAGCGCTTTTCTGAGCCGTCTGCACTGGCACTGCCACTTCATCCAGAAGCTGGAGGACGAACCGGCGCTGGAGTTTTTCAACGTCCACCGAGGCTACGACGGCCTGCGCGAGGACAGTTTCAACCCGGCGCATTTCGACGCCCTGACGGCCGGGCGCACCGGCTGGCCCATGGTCGATGCCTGCGTGGCGCAGTTGCGCGCCACGGGCTGGATCAACTTCCGCATGCGCGCCATGCTGGTTTCGGTGGCGGCCTACGCGCTGTGGCTGCACTGGCGGCCCGTCGGGCTGTGGCTGGCGCGGCAGTTCCTGGATTACGAGCCCGGCATCCACTGGAGCCAGATGCAGATGCAGTCGGGCACCACCGGCATCAACACCACGCGCGTTTACAACCCCGTCAAGCAGGCGCAAGACCACGACCCCGACGGTCATTTCGTGCGCCGCTGGCTGCCCGCGCTGCGCCGCGTGCCCGACGCCTGGCTGAACCAGCCCTGGCTGATGCCGCCCGATGTTCGGGCGCGCTGCGGCGTGGCCGTGCGCCCGGACGGCGACTGGGTGGACAGCATTCCGCAGCCGCAGGTCGATCTGGCCAGCGCCACGCGCGAGGCCAAGGCGCGGCTGTACGAGCGGCGCGGCCAGCCCGAGGTGCGCGAGGCCAAGGCCGCGATTGTCGAAAAGCACGGCTCGCGCCTGATCCGTCCGCGCGCCAAACGCAGCGCGGCGTCTTCCCGGGCGGCAGCCAAATCCTCCCCCCCGACACAGCAGCAGCTCGACTTGGGCATTTAGCCATGCACGCCAAACCGCATCTCCCTGAAAAACCCTGCCTGCACTGCGCCCGGCCCTTCGCCTGGCGCAAAAAATGGGCGCGCTGCTGGGAGGAAGTCCGCTTCTGCTCCGAGCGCTGCAAGCGTGAGCACAAATCCGCCCAACCATCCGCTCACCCATCCGGCCACACCAACTCACGCGCGAGGAGCGCGGCATGAGCACCGTGCTGCTGTGGCTGCGCAACGACCTGCGCCTGCACGACAACCTGGCCCTGCACCGTGCGCTGGCGCTGGCTGCCACAGGTGAGGGCACGCCGCACCTGATCCCGGTGGTGGTCCTGCCCGACGTGCACGAGGCCAGCCCCTGGGGCCCGTTGCGCTGGGGGCCCCAGCGGCGCGCCTGGCGGGCCAGCGCGATCCGTGATCTGGCGGCGCAGCTGGACGCTTTGGGCTGTCCGCTGGCCGTCTGCGCCGGGCCGCCTGCCACTGCGCTGCCGCGTCTGGCGCAGCGGGCGAGCGCGCAGCAGCTGGTCTGCGAGGACATCCCCGCGCCGGAAGAAGCGCTAGAAGTCGCGGACCTGCGCCGCGCAGGGTTGACCGTGCACGCGGTCTGGCACAGCAGCCTGCTGGAGCCAGCCGAGCTGCCTTGGCAAGAGAGCCGTCTGCCCGCCGTGTTCACCGCTTTTCGCCAGGCCATCGAGCGCGCGGGCATCCAGCCGCGTCAGCCGCTGCCTGCGCCGCAAACGCTGCCGCCCTGGCCGCCGGGGGTGGAGCTTCCTCCCGAACTGAAGGGCGATCTGGACGCTTTCGCAGGCGACGTTGTGATCAGCGCGCAGGATTCGCGTTCCTCGTTGCCGATGCCCGCGCCAGGCAGCGGCATGGAGCCCGGCGGCGAGCGCGCCGCGCTGGCCCACCTGACGCAGTATCTGGCGCGCGGCCTGCCGCACAGCTACAAGCGCACGCGTAACGGCCTGACGGGCGTGGATTTTTCGAGCAAATGGTCGCCCGCGCTGGCCTGCGGCGCGCTGTCGGCGCGGCGCATCATGGCCGATCTGCGCCAGTTCGAATCGTTTCACGGCGCCAGCGACGGCAGCTACTGGCTGTGGTTCGAGCTGCTCTGGCGCGATCATTTCCGCTTTCTGCACCGCCAGCACGGTGCGCGCCTGTTCCGGGGCCGGGGGCTGTCCGATCAGCCCGTGGCGGCGCACAACGCCCGGGGCTACACGCGCTGGTGCGAAGGGCGAACCGGCTGGCCGCTGGTCGACGCTGCGATGCGCGAGCTGGCCGCCACCGGATCCTTAAGCAACCGTCTGCGCCAGGTCGTGGCCAGCGTGCTGGTGCACGATCTGGGCGGCGACTGGCGCGCCGGTGCGGCGTGGTTCGAGCACTGCCTGGTCGATTTCGATGTCTGCAGCAACCAGGGCAACTGGCTGTACATCGCCGGACGCGGCACCGACCCGCGCGGCGGGCGGCGCATGAACGTGGACAAACAGGCCGCCGAGCACGATCCCCACAGCCATTACCGCCAGATGTGGAGCACCGCATGAGCGAATCCGCCCCCGCGCCCGCCCACACCCTGCGCCTGGTTCTGGGCGATCAGCTGGACCCGCTCCACCCCTGGTTCGAGGCGGTGGACGCCGGCGTGGTTTATACGCTGATGGAAGTCCGTCAGGAGACGGATTACGTGCTGCACCACGCGCAGAAAATCCTGGCGATTTTTGCCGCGATGCGCGATTTCGCCCGCCACCTGCGCGAGGGCGGGCACCGCGTGCGTTACGTCGCGCTGGATGATTCCAGCAACCGCCACGACATCCCCGCCAACCTGGTCGCGCTGGCCGCGCACTATGGCGTTCGCCACATCGAGTGGCAGAACCCCGACGAATGGCGGCTGGATCAGCAGCTGCAGAACTGGGCCGCGCAGGATCACGGCTATCCCGCAAAAGCCGTGGACAGTGCCCACTTCCTGACCGGTCGGCACGATATGGCGGCGATCTTCAAGGGCCGCAAACAGTGGTTGATGGAGCACTTTTACCGCCAGCAGCGCCGCCGCCTGGGGCTTTTGATGACGCCAGACGGCCAGCCCGAGGGCGGCCAGTGGAATTTCGACGCCGACAACCGCAAGCCCTGGCGCGGCACGCCGCCCGAACCGCCCGACGCGCGCCCCGTGCACGATCACAGCGCGCTGTGGGCTGTGCTGCAGCGCAGCGGGGTGGCCAGCATGGGCGAGGCGCAGGCCGACCAGGTGCGCTGGCCCGTCAACCGCGCCGAGGCGCTGGCGCTGCTGGACGCCTTCATCACCCACGCGCTGCCGCATTTCGGTGATTTTGAAGACGCCATCAGCGAGCGGGCACCGCGCCTCTTTCATTCGCTGCTGTCTTTCGCGCTGAACGTGAAAATGCTGCGCCCGCTGGAAGTCGTGCAGCGCGCCGAGGCCGCTTATCGGGCCGGGGCAGCGCCACTGGCGGCGGTGGAAGGCTTTATCCGCCAGATCATCGGCTGGCGCGAGTACGTGCGCGGCATTTACTGGGCGCACATGCCGGGCTACGACACGCGCAACGCGCTGCAGCACGAGCGGCCGCTTCCCGCCTGGTTCTGGAGCGGCGACACGAAGATGCGCTGCCTGCAGCAGGCCATCGGCCAGTCGCTGCGCACGGCGCACGCCCACCACATCCAGCGCCTGATGGTGATCGGCAACTTTGCGCTGCTGGCCGGTCTGGACCCGCAGGCGCTGCATCGCTGGTACCTGGGCGTTTACATCGACGCCTTCGAGTGGGTCGAGCTGCCCAACACCCTGGGCATGAGCCAGTGGGCCGACGGCGGCCTGATCGCCACCAAACCCTACGTCAGCAGCGCCGCTTACCTGCAGCGCATGGGCGATTCGTGCAGCAGCTGCGCCTACCGCGCCAAGGAGAAAACCGGCCCCAGCGCCTGCCCCTTCAACGCGCTGTACTGGGATTTTTTCGCGCGCCACGAGGGCCGCCTGCGTGGCAACCCGCGCCTGGCGCTGGTCTACCGCCAGCTCGACCGCCTGCCGGGCGCCGACGTGCAGGCCCTGCGCGAGCAGGCCCAAACCCACCTGAACCGACTGGAGACGCTATGACCGCCGCAACTGCAGCCCCCGCCATGAATTCCCTCCCCAGCGGCTACCGTGCACTGGTCGTCGGCGCCAGCGGCGCAATTGGCGGTGCGCTGCTGGCGCATCTGCAGGCCGATCCGCGCTGCGGTCACGCGATGGGCCTGTCGCGCCAGACCTCGCCCGGGATCGATCTGCGCGACGAGGACAGCATCGCCCGCGCCGCCTCGCAGGTGGGCGAGCTGTTGGGTGGCGCGCCGCTGAACCTGCTGCTGGTCGCCACCGGCCAGCTCCACGGCGAGATCGGTGGGCCAGAGAAGCGCCTGGCGCAGCTGAACCAGCGCCAGATGCTGGACACTTTTGCGCTCAACACCGTCGGGCCTGCGCTGGTGCTGGCGCGGTTTGCGCCGCTGCTGGCGCGGCAGGAGCGCGCCCTGGTGGGCGTGCTGTCGGCCAAGGTCGGCAGCATCGGCGACAACCGCCTGGGCGGCTGGACCAGCTACCGCGCGTCCAAGGCGGCGCTGAACATGGTGCTGAAAACCTCGGCGATCGAGCTTTCGCGCACGCACCCGCTGCTGGCCATCGCCGCGCTGCATCCGGGCACGGTGGCGTCCAGGCTGTCGGCGCCCTTCCGCTCCGGGCACGAGACACGCGCGCCGCAGGACGCGGCGGCCGATCTGCTGCGCGTGATGGACGGTCTGGCGTGTGAGCAATCCGGCAGTTTCTGGGCTTACGACGGCCAGCCGCTGGTCTGGTAAGGCAGTCCGGAAGACCGGAACGAGGGCGGCGCCACGGGCAGGTGGCAGCGGAAGGTGGTGCCGGGCGCGTCGTCCGCGCCGTCCAGCAGCTCGATATCGCCGCCGTTGATCTGCAGCAGGCTGCGCACGACGATCAGGCCGAGGCCTCCGCTGCCAGACCCTGCCCCGGTGTGCGGTCCCGGACGCGTGAGGCTGCGGGTGAAGAGGTTTTCGCGCACCTTGGGGTCGATACCGCCGCCGTTGTCAGCGACATCAATCCAGACGCGGTCCGCTGAGCTGTGCAGGCGCACCTCGATGCGGCTGCCGGGCGGCGTGTGACGGATGGCGTTGTCCAGCAGGTTGCTGAGCACGCGCTCGACCATACCCACGTCGGCGCGCACCATGGGCAGACCGCGCTCCAGGCTGACGGCCAGCGTCTGCTGGCGCGATTCGGCGGTCAGTTCGCACTTCTGCAGCACGTCCTGCAGCAGGTCGGGCAGACCGAACACTTCAGGGTCGGGCTTGACCAGGCCCGATTCCAGCCGCGCCAGCTCGAACAGGCCTTCGGCCAGGCGGGCCATTTTCTGGCTCTGCGCCAGGGCGATGTCCAGATAGCGCTCGCGCTGCGCAGCGTCCAGGCGGTCGCCCTTCAGGCGCAGCGTCTCCAGGTAGCCATGGATGGAGGTCAGCGGCGTGCGCAAATCGTGCGAAATGTGCGAGATCAGCTGGCGGCGCTGCTGGTCCTGACTGGTCAGCTCGCGCCACTGCTCGGCGATGCGCTCGCCCATGTGCACGAAGGCCTCGCGCAGGGTGGCGATGTCGTCGCCCTGCCGACCCGGCCCGGCGCGCGGCAGCAGCGCCGCGCGTTCGCCATGCGCGTCGAAATCGCGAACGGCCGCCGTCAGTTCGCGCAGCGGCCGGGTGATGGAGCGGAAAGCCACCAGCCCCATGGCCAGCGCCAGCAGCAGCACACCGCCCAGCGTCAGCAGCGACTGGCTCAGCGTGTCGCTGATGTTGTTCTGGCTGTCGGCCGCATCGTGGCTGGCGCCACGCAGCACCACGTACACAAAGCCCGCGTTGCGGTTATTGACTTTCACGGGCGCCACACTGAACACCTTGCGCGCCGTCTGGTGCTGAGGATCGTCGCCCACAATGGGCAGGGCGCCGCCGCGCAGGAAGGCGCGGATGGGCACCATGTCGATCTGTCGGCGCTTGAGCCGCCCTTCGGGCGAGGCGTCGTCAACGATGCGGCCCGTCTCATCCAGCAGATAGACATCGACCGACGGGTTGACCTGCATCAGCGAATCAAACAGGCTGCGGATGGCCTGCGGGCGCCAGCCGCTGGCATCCATGAGCTGCGCGCTGCCGGCAATGTGGCCGGCCAGGTTGTAGGAGACGCGCTGGATCACTTCCCGCTCGTGACGGCGGCTGGACTGCACCTGCAGCGCAGCCGACAGGCCGCTGGACAGCAGCAGCAGCGCCACAAACACCAGCGAGAGCCGCTGCGAGAGCGACAGGGCCCAGCGGCGCGGCGCGGCCTGTTCCGGGCTCATGCCGCCTCCGCAAACTTGTAACCGTGCCCCCACACGGTCAGGATGCGTTGCGGCTCGGCGGTGTTCTGCTCGATTTTCAGCCGCAGGCGGTTGATGTGGGTGTTGACCGTGTGCTCGTAGCCGTCGTGCTGGTAGCCCCAGACCTCGCGCAGCAGATCCATGCGCGAGAACACGCGGCCCGGGTGGCGGGCAAAAAAGTGCAGCAGATCGAATTCGCGCGGGGTGAGGTCCAGCAGCTCGCCGCCCAGGCTCACGGTGCGCGCCAGCGGGTCGATGCGCAGATCGCCGCTGACCAGCTCGCCCGCATCGGACCGGGCGTTGCGCGCCAGGGCGTCGCTGCGCCGCAGCAGGGCGCGCACGCGGGCCAGCAGCTCCATCACCGAGAAGGGTTTGGGCAGGTAATCGTCGGCGCCCAGCTCCAGCCCCAGGATGCGGTGCACCTCGCTGGAGCGCGCGCTGGTGATGATGATGGGCACATAGCGGTCCAGCGTGCGGGCGCGCTTGCAGATTTCGAGGCCATCCACGCCCGGCAGCATCAGGTCCAGCACCAGGGCGTCCCAGCCGCCACGTTCCAGCAGACGCCAGCCCTCGCCGCCGTCGGCGGTGTGCGTCACGTCGTAGCCCTCGTCGCGCAGGTGCAGCTGGAGCAGATCGGCAATGCTGGCATCGTCTTCCACGATGAGTATGGTTCTGGCCGCGGCCATGCCGCCTCCTCTCTGTGTTGAGGTCCGTTCTGTTTTAAATGCCCCAATCATTTTGTCCCAGACCGGCCCGCAGCACCACTCCAGGGTTATCACAATTTGTTGAACATTTGCTTGATCTTTGGTGACGATTGCAAGGTCAGCGGCCGGTACGATAGCGTCCATTAAATGCCACTGCGACGACAAACTTCAAGCTATCACCTCATGAATACCGCCACCACCCCTCCCCGCAAAACCCTGCAGCCCCTGTGGCTGCGTGCGGTGCACTGGATTAACGTGCTGGCCGTCCTGGTGATGATACTCAGCGGCTGGCGTATTTATAACGCATCACCCATTTTCAGTTTCAGCTTTCCGGGTGAATATACGCTGGGCGGCTGGCTGGGTGGCGCAATCCTGTGGCATTTCGCAGCCATGTGGGTGCTGGTGCTCAATGGCCTGCTGTACCTGGGCATGAATCTGGGCACGGGCCGGATGCGCCAGCGGTTTTTCCCGCTGTCGCTGGGCGGAATGATCCGGGATATGGTCGATGCGCTGCGCGGCAAGCTCAGCCACGGCGATCTGTCCCAGTACAACCAGGTGCAGCGCGTGGCTTATCTGCTGGCGCTGGCCGATCTGGTGCTGCTGGTGCTGTCGGGTCTGGCGGTATGGAAGCCAGTACAGCTGAGCTGGATCACCACGCTGCTGGGCGGATTCCAGGGCGCTCGCACCGTGCATTTTGTGGCGATGGCGCTGCTGGTGGCCTTCATTGTGGTGCACGTGCTGATGGTGGTGCTGGTGCCGCGCACCCTGCGCATCATGATCATCGGCCGCTGACCCAACGCATCCCTTCGGAGACCCTTCATGTCATTTCCGCTCTTCTCCCGCAAAGCCACCCCGTCGGTGGACTCTGAACTGGTGCTGCAGGACGCTCGCAAAATCATCAGCCGTCAGATCAGCGAACCCAGCCGTCGTTCGTTTCTGACCCGCAGCCTGAGCCTGGGCGGTCTGGCACTGCTCAGCGGCTGCGCCATCGACGATAACGATCAGGTTGAAAACGTCCTGATGTCGGTGTCGCGCTGGAACGATCGCGTTCAGGCCGCCCTGTTCAACCCGAACACGATGGCCCCGACCTTCCCGGCCTCCATGATCACCCGGCCCTTCCCTTTCAACGCCTTTTACGGCGAGGACGAAGCGCCCGAAGTCGACGAAGCCGATTACGAATTGAGCGTCACGGGTCTGGTTGCCGACAAAAAATCCTGGCGCCTGGACGAGCTGCGCGCCATGCCGCAGACCGATCAGATCACCCGCCACATCTGCGTGGAAGGCTGGAGTGCCATTGGCCGCTGGGGCGGCGTGCGTTTCTCGGATTTTCTCAAGCGCGTCGGTGCCGATACCACGGCAAAATACGTGGGCTTCAAATGCGCGGACGATTATTACACCAGCATTGATATGCCCACTGCCCTGCACGCGCAGACCCAGCTGACCCTGACTTACGACGGCCAGACCCTGCCGCGCAAGTACGGTTTCCCGATGAAAGTGCGGATTCCCACCAAGCTGGGCTACAAGAATCCCAAACACATTGAATCGATTTTCGTCACCAACACCTATCCCGGCGGTTACTGGGAAGACCAGGGTTACAACTGGTTTGGTGGCAGCTGATTCCGATTTATTCCATTTCCCCCTGTTTTTTACCTGGCTGAATGACAGCCGCACACCTAGGAGCTTCTCATGAAAAAAATCTCTACCACTCTGCTGACCCTGTGCCTGGCTTTGGGCGCTGGCACCGCCTTCGCTCAGGACGCCATGAGCAAAGATGCCATGGCCAAAGACGCCATGGGCAAACCGGCCGCCATGGCCAAAGATGCCATGGGCAAGGGTGATGCCATGGGCAAAGACGCTATGGCCAAAGATGCCATGGGCAAAGACGCCATGGGCAAGATGGGCAAAGGCGACGCCATGGGCAAAATGGGCAAGCACGACGGCATGATGAAAAAAGACAAAATGGGCAAGATGAAAAAGCTGACCCCCGCCCAGAAGGCCGCTCGCGACCTGGCCGACCCCAGCAAAGGCGGCACGATGTAATTGCAGCCCCGCTGCAAATCAAAAACCCCGCGCCGGCGGGGTTTTTTTATGGGCGCAGGAATCAGCGCGGCATGTCGCGTGTCAGGTCGTGCTGGCGCGGCGCGTGCGCACGTCAGCGGCCAGCTGCTTGAGCAGCGCTTCGGTATCGGCCCAGTTCAGGCAGGCGTCGGTGATGGACACGCCGTACTGCAGCGGCTGGCCCGGAACCAGATCCTGGCGCCCCGCGTTGATGTGGCTCTCGACCATCAGACCGACGATGTGGCGGTCGCCCCCGGCGATCTGGCCACCGACGTCTGCGGCGACCTCGATCTGTTTCTGGTGCTGTTTGCTGCTGTTGGCGTGCGAGGTATCGACCATCAGGCGCGGCGCCAGGCCGCCTTTTTCCAGCACCTGGACGGTCGCGGCCACGTCGGCAGCACTGTAGTTGGGCGCCTTGCCGCCGCGCAGGATGACGTGGCAGTCGGGATTGCCGCGCGTCTCGAAAATTGCCGCCTGGCCCATATTCGTCATGCCCATGAAGGCGTGAGCGTTGCTGGCCGCAGTGATGGCGTCGGCAGCGACCTTGATGTTGCCGTCGGTGCCGTTCTTGAAACCGATCGGGCAGGACAGGCCGGACGCAAGCTGGCGGTGGCTCTGGCTCTCGGTGGTGCGCGCGCCGATGGCGCCCCAGGCAATCAGGTCGGCGATGAACTGCGGGCTGAGCAGATCCAGGAACTCGGTGCCCGCGGGCAGACCCAGCGCGGCGATGTCCAGCAACAGACGGCGAGCATGGTGCAAGCCCTCGTTCATGGCGAAGCTGCCGTCCAGATGCGGGTCGTTGATGTAGCCCTTCCAGCCCACGGTGGTGCGCGGCTTCTCGAAATAAACGCGCATCACCACCAGCAGATCGGGCGACAGCGTGGTGGCCAGCGCCTGCAGGCGGCGGGCGTAATCCATGGCCTGGTCGTGGTCGTGGATGGAACACGGCCCGACGATGACAAACACCCGGTCATCCTCGCCGCGCAGGATGCGCGCGATGCCCGCACGCGCCTGCGTCACCACCGCCAGATGGGCGGTACTGGCGGGCAAGGCCTCGCGCAGCAGCGCCGGGGTGATCAGCGGGCGCACGCTGCTGATGTGGACGTCGTCCACGCTGGTCATGTCCAGAGTGCTGGGCGGTTCGATGTCGGGGCGCAGGGCGGTCGGGCTCACGTCGGGTTCCTATGAAACGGGTTCTTGGTTTGATTGAGCAATTCTATCAGCCGGTCCAGGCCTATCAGTCGCGGGCGGCGACTTCGATGGCGCGGGCGATGGCGGCCGGGTCACTGAACCACACCTCGTGGCTGCCGGAGCACTCCACGTAGCGGAACAGGCCCAGGCGCTCGGACAGCCGGGGGTGCCAGCCCAGAGCCTGCGGCAGTGCGGTGTCCATGCGGCAGTTGATGTAGCTCTTGCCGATGGGGCAGGCGGCCATGGGCTGGCTGAGCGTGATCGAGTCGGTGAAGGTCTTGTACGGCTGCGGGTTCAGCACAGCAAAGGCCGACTGCGCCAGCGCCATGTCGCCGTCGTTGATGAAGGCCTCGCGCCAGACGGGGAAGGGCAACATCACCGCGCCGCCCGAGGCCTGCGCCATCGGGTCGAACATCGCCACATAGTGCGGCGGCACCATGTCGTTCAGGCACTCGCCCGGCTGCGGCACGAAGGCGTTGACGTAAACCAGGCGCGCCAGGCGCTGCGGCATCAGGTCAGCGGCGCGCGAGATCACCATGCCGCCGTAGCTGTGTCCCACCAGGCGGATGTTGTCCAGGCCGCTGGCTTCCAGCGCCTCGCACAGCGACTGGGCGGCGTCTTCCAGGCCCGTGCTGGCACGGTCGTCCTGCGGGCGGTTGCCAGCGAGCGTCGGGCACAGCACGGTGTGACCGGCCTGGCGCAGCAGCGCCGCTGTGGGCTCCATTTCGGCCCCGGTGTGCCAGGCGCCGTGGACGAGGACGATGTTGAGTGCACTCATGAAGGGTTCTCCTGAAAAGGATGGCTAAGGCGGCCGGGGCTGATGTTCCGCACAGGCCCGGGAACACCCCGGGCTGCGTCCATTAGAGCAGATGCGGGCGATCCGGCAACTCGTTGTCTGGCGCGGGGACCAGACCTGCGGTCGCCGTCTCTTGCGGAAGCTGTTCGCGCAGGGCCGAAATGGCCGCCAGGAAGGCGTCTTCGGCGCTGCCCCCGCCCTGCAGCGCCAGGCGCTGGGCGGCAATCATCACCTGCCAGGCGCTGGCGGGCAGGCGCTGGCTGACGCCGCGGTCGGCGACGATTTCGATCGCGCGGTCGGCCAGCAGCACGTAAACCAGCACGCCGGAGTTGTGCGCCGTGTCCCACACGCCCAGCTGGCCAAAGAGGGCCAGCGCGCGCTCGCGCACGGGGGCGTCGCGCCACAGATCGCTGAAGGGCAGGCTGGCTTCAAGGCACAGGCGCAGCTCGATGGCGTGATCGCGCTCCAGCGCCGCCACGGCCTGCGCCAGGCGGTCGCAGGCGGCGGGCGGCAGGGCGCGGCGGGCGTCGCGGGTGTCCAGACGCAGGTGATGCGCCCAGCGGCGCAGACGATGAAGCACGGGTTTACCAGCCACCGGATGCGCCTCCGCCGCCAAAACTGCCGCCGCCACCGGAGGAAAATCCCCCGCCGCCGCCGCCCGAGCGCCCGCCAAAGCCGCCGGGGAACACCACCGGCCCGCCGCCCGATCCGGGGCCGCGTCCGCCTCCGCCCGAGCTGATGGCTGCCGCAAACACCACCGCCAGCACCGCACCCAGCACGGCGAACAGGATGCTGGACGTGAACAGCCAGACCAGCCCGCCCGCGCCCACGGCAATGACCGCCGAGCCCAGCTTGCGGCCCAGCACCGAGTTGATCATGCCCCCGGCCACCGGCACGGCGATCAGCAGGAAAACGCCAAGACCCTCGGCATCGAACCCGCCGCTGTCGCCCGGCGCGGCGTGCGGATCCGGCGGGGGGAGGGCCTCGCCCTGGATGAGGCCGTCGATCTGGGTCAGCGCCTGGCTCAGCCCCTGCGCGTACTGCTGCTGGCGAAACGCGGGTTTGAGCGTTTCCTCAATGATGCGGTGCGCGGCCAGATCGGGCACAGCGCCTTCCAGCGCGCGCGCCACCTCGATGCGCATGCGCCTGTCCTGCACGGCCACGACAATGAGCAGGCCATCGCCCACCGTCTTGCGCCCGATCTTCCAGGTGTCGGCCACGCGGTTGGCGTAGGCGGCGATGTCCTCGGGCTGCGTGGTGGAACGCATCAGGATGACGATCTGCGAGCCCAGGCGTTTTTCGATGTCAGCGAGCTGCTGCGAAAGCTGCTGGATGTCGCCCTGCGACAGCGTGCCGCTGTCATCCAGCACCCGCGCGGTCAGGGCGGGCACGGTCTGCAAACCGTCCGGGCCGACCGACACGTTTTGCGCCCAGGCGGGCGAACCGCCCAGCACAAACGCAGCCAAGACCAGCAGCAGGAAGCGCACGGGGCGCGTCATGTCAGGGCTTGGCCGGGGCGCCGAAATCGATCTTGGGCGGGCTGGAGATTTCCGCCTCGTTCTCGACCGTGAACGACGGCTTGACACCGTAGCCCATCATTTTGGCGGTCAGATTGGTGGGGAAGCTGCGCGCCAGGATGTTGTATTCCTTGATCGCCTGGATGTATTTGTTGCGCGCCACGGTGATGCGGTTCTCGGTACCTTCCAGCTGCACGCGCAGGTCCTGGAAACCCTGGTTGGCCTTCAGCGAGGGGTAGTTTTCGGACACCGCCATCAGCCGCGACAGCGCGCCGGTGAGCTGCGATTGCGCCTGCTGGAAGCGCTCGAAAGCCTGCGGATCGTTCAGCAGCTCGGGCGTGGCCTGGATGCTGGTGGCTTTGGAGCGCGCGTTGACGACGGCCTCCAGCGTGCCGCGCTCGAAATTGGCCTCGCCCTGCACCGTGCTGACGATGTTGGGGATGAGGTCGGCGCGGCGCTTGTACTGGTTGAGCACCTCGGACCAGTCGGCCTTGACCTGTTCGTCCAGACTCTGGAACTGGTTGTAGCCGCAGCCAGACAGCAGCGCAGCCAGCACCAGTGCACCAGATGCCAGAAAGAAACGGCTCACCCAGCGGCGCAAAGCCAAAGCCGAAAAGCCAGGCCGGGAAAGAATCATTGAGGAGGTCATGCCGGATTCCTTGGGGGGCTGCGCGGCGGAGCGCAGTCGGCAGGAAGAAGATGGTGCCGCTTGTCCGAATCGAACGGACGACCTACGGTTTACAAGACCGTTGCTCTACCAGCTGAGCTAAAGCGGCGTCGGAACTTATTTTACTATCCGCAGACCGCCTGCCGGTTTGGGGGCGGCAGGTTTTTGCGCGGCAGGCGGTGCAGACGCCGTGGCCGACGTGCTGGCACCGGGACGGGCCAGCGCGGCCAGCTCTTCGGGCGTGGGCCGGGCGAACTCCATGCCCTCCTGCGTTTCGCGGGCGAAAATGGCGGTGACGTGGCTGACCGGCACCCAGATTTCGCGCACCTGGCCCGAGAAACGCGCCTTGAAGTGAACGTAATCGTTGTCGATTTTCAGCCCGTCGGTGGCGACATAACCGACGTTGAGCACGATGGCCTGGTCCTTCACGAACTCGCGCGGCACATCGACGTACTGATCCACGAAGACCGCCATGTAGGGCGTTCGACCGTTGTCAGTACACCACTCGTGCCAGGCGCGCAGCAGGTAAGGCTTGATCGGCGTCGCCGCCGGAGCGGCCGGGGTGGAAGACGTGCTCATGACGGTGTCACTTGCGCATGACTTTTTCGGATGGCGTCAGCGCCTCGATGTAGGCCGGGCGCGAGAAAATGCGCTCGGCGTACTTCAGCAGCGGCAGCGCATTCTTGGACAGATCAATGCCGTAGTGGTCCAGGCGCCACAGCAGCGGCGCAATCGCCACATCCAGCATGCTGAAGTCGTCACCCAGCATGTACTTGTTCTTCATGAAAATCGGCGCCAGCTGCGTCAGACGGTCGCGAATCTGGTTGCGCGCTTTTTCGCGCGCGGCCTCGTCGACCTTGCCGCTCTGGCCACGCTTTTCCAACACGTTGACGTGCGTGAACAACTCTTTTTCGAAGTTGAACAGGAACAGGCGCACCCGCGCCCGCGCCACCGGGTCGCCCGGCATGAGCTGCGGGTGCGGGAAGCGCTCGTCAATGTATTCATTGATGATGTGCGATTCGTAGAGGATGAGATCACGTTCGACGAGGATAGGCACCTCGTTGTACGGATTCATCAGGGCGATGTCTTCCGGTTTGGCGAAGAGATCGACGTCACGAATCTCGAAATCCATGCCTTTTTCGAACAGCACGAAACGGCAGCGGTGCGAGTAAGGACACGTCGTTCCGGAATACAAAACCATAAGTCGTCTCTCGAAAAAAGCACTGGGAGGGCGGATTCTACGGGATGCGGCCCGAATCTGCACCATTTGCGGCGCCCACCGGACCCGTCAGGCCCGGGCGCGCCGCGCGAGAGCCTGGCCTGTCCGGAGGGGTTCGAACCCCCGACCCCGGGTTTAGAAGACCCGTGCTCTATCCAGCTGAGCTACGGACAGGTGGAATGGCGTGCATTCTAGGCCATCGCAGCACGACGGCGCTTCCACGAGCGCCACACGCGCCAGCCCAGCAGACCAAAAATGATGACGGCGTACAGCTCAACTTCGGCGAAGTTGTTCTTGCCCGCACGCATCCAGAAAAAGTGCAGCAGCGCCAGCAGACCGGCGGCGTACACCGTGCGGTGCAGCGCCTGCCAGCGCGCGCCGCCCATGGCCCGCACCACCGCACGCGGCGAGGTGATGGCCAGCACCAGCAGGATGGTGAAGGTCAGCATGCCAACCAGAATGAAAGGCCTGCGACCGATGTCGGCGATGATGGCGGACACGTCCAGGGACTGATCCAGCCAGCTGTAGGACAGCAGATGGATCAGACCATAGAAAAACGAGAACAGTCCGATCATGCGCCGCCAGCGCGCCAGCGCGATCCAGCCCGTGGTCACGCGCAGCGGCGTCACCGCCAGCGCCATCATCAGAAAGCGGATCGTCCACTCGCCACTGCCCCAGATGATGGCCTCGGCGGGGTTGGCGCCCAGCGTGTCGGCGAACGCCCCATACACCCACAGCGCCAGCGGCACCAGTGCGAGCACAAAAAACACCGGCTTGGCCAGCGGGTGCATCAAAACCTTGTTCATACTGCCTGGCTTTCAGAAATAGTGGCGCAGGTCCATGCCTGCATACAGCGAAGCCACCTGAGGGCCGTAACCGTTGAACATCTGCGTGGCCTGACGCTTGGCGAAGAGGCCGCCGCCGATCGGGCGCTCGGAGGACTGGCTCCAGCGCGGGTGATCAACCTGCGGGTTCACGTTGGCGTAAAAGCCGTACTCGCTGGGCGCCGAGCGCATCCAGGAGCTGGTCGGCATGGCCTCCAGGAAGCGGATGGCGACCAGGCTCTTGGCGCTCTTGAAGCCGTACTTCCAGGGCACGATCACGCGCAGCGGTGCGCCGTTCTGCTTGGGCAGCACTTCGCCGTAGAGGCCAAAAGTGAGCAGCGTCAGCGGGTGGCGCGCCTCGTCCATGCGCAGGCCCTCGCGGTAGGGCCACTCGAGCACGCCCGACGACAGGCCCGGCATCTGCGCCTTGTCGGCCAGGGTGACGAACTCGATGTATTTGGCGCTGCCCAGCGGCTGCACATGATCGATCAGGCTGGACAGCGAATAGCCCACCCAGGGCACGACCATAGACCAGGCTTCGACGCAGCGCAGGCGGTAAATGCGCTCTTCCATGGGCGCGAGCTTGAGCAGCTCGTCGATGCCCATCTTCATGGGCTTTTTGACCAGACCTTCAATGCTCACCGTCCAGGGCTCGGTCTTGAGCGTTCCGGCCAGGCGCGCAGGCTGACTCTTGTCAGTGCTGAACTCGTAGTAATTGTTGTAGGTGCTGACGTCCTTGTAAGGCGTCGGTTTGGCATCCACGCGCGCACCCGGCACCTTGCTGTCGGCGCCCGGCAGCGGCTTGTTCACGCCGGGCGGGGTGACCATGGCATGGGCAGGCAGCGCAAGGCCGCCCAGAGCGCCGCCCAGGCCGGTCAGGGCAGCGCCCTGCATCCACTGGCGGCGGTTCAGGTAAACGTCGGGCGGCGTGATCTCGCTGGGAACGGGATGATCGAATCGTTGGGAGTGGCGTGACATAAAAAAACCTTCAAAAAGTCAGGAGGACCGGGGCGCTTTTGCGTCCGCCGGTTGTGTGGCGGGCCTGTGCCACTCGCCGGTGTAAAGCACAGGGCCCGTAGGCTGGCCTGTCGGGGAACCCCCTGCGGGCTCCAGGCTCACGGCCAGTATATTGAGATCAAGTTGTTGAGCGGTGCCCAGGGGCACTCGGGTGAGTTCCTGGGCGTGGATCAGACCCAGGCTGCGTGGTTGGCCCGAGGCGCCAATGGCCCACAGCTCCAGGCTGCGCGACTGCGCCAGCTGCTCGCGCACCTGGGCCGACACCTGCATGGGCGTGATCCACAGCTCGTGCTGCTGGCTGTCGATGCTGGCGACCAGCACCTGGTCGCGGTTCTCGCTGCCGATCACCGCCACCACCTGCGGCGGTGAGGCTGCGGCCAGGCGATCGCCGCCAGCCCCCTGCTGCGGCCCAGCCGGCCAGACCAGCAGCGCGGCCAGGCCCGCCGCCATCATGCCGCCCAGCGCGCCCACCCACAGGCGCTGCCAGCCCTGGCGCACGCTGTCGGCGGCGCGGACGAGCGGCGTTGCCGCGCTGGCAGACGCGCTTTCGCCCTCCAGCCGGGCTTCGATGCGGCGCCACACGCGCGCCGGGGGAGCCACGGGCGTCAGGCTGTCGCTGAGCGGCTGCAGGCGACGCTGCCACTCGGCCACGGTCTGCGCGATGTCGCTGCGCTGGCGGAGCAGATCGGCCCAGCGCTGGCGCGCCGCACCGCGCAGGGTGCCGGTGACGTAGCGCGCCGCCAGCGCCTGGATGAGATCGGGGTTGTCGTACTTCATGCGCTCACACACCCTTTCAGGTGGTCCAGCCCGCGCCGGATCCAGCTTTTGACCGTGCCCAGCGGGCGGGTCAGGTGGGTGGCCAGTTCGGCGTGGCTCATGCCGTGCTGGTAGGCCAGAACCACACACTGGCGCTGTTCGGCGGGCAGATGCTCCAGGCAATCCTGCAGGCGGCTGGCCTGCTGCTGGTCGGACAGGCGCTGCGAGGGGCCAGCAGCCGGATCCACCCAGGTCTCGACGACCTCCGGGTCCAGCGCGTCCAGGCGGTTGTCGCTGCCGCGCAGCCAGTCGATGGCGCGGTTGCGCACGATCTGCGTCATCCAGGTCATGGGCGCCGCCAGGTCTGGGCGGTAGCGCGCGGCGTTGTGCCAGATGGACACGAAACTCTCCTGCAGCACTTCATCGGCCCAGGCGGGCCGTTGCAGAACGCGCAGCGCCACGGCGTAAAGCCGGGGCGACGTGGCCTCGTACAGGCGCGCAAACGCCTGCCTGTCCTGCATGGCGGATCGCGCCAGCCAGTCGGCCAGCTTTTCGTTGTCCTGCGGTGTCTGCATGCCTGTCCCACATTCCGGCCACGCGGCCGAAAGCCATTCTGGCAGGAAACGCCATTTCGCCCCCCGGGGCGGGGAACAAGTCCGGACGGGCGGTACCGGTTCGGGCTGCTGGCACGACACACCTCACTTAAATCCTGTGGCTGACACGATCTTGTACGCAGCGCCGCCCGCAGTGGATGCAGGCCATGGCATACCCTGGTCGCACGCTGCGGAATTGGTGCACAGCCATGGCATGATCGCGCCCATGTCGAGTCTGGACACCGCCCCTCTTCCGCCCTCCCCCGAAGCCCCGCGTGCGGCACGCTGCCCGCACTGCCAGACGGTCTGGCAGGTGCAGCCGCAGCAATGGCGCGCGGTGCAGGGCTGGGTGCGCTGCGGCCACTGCCTGCAGCCCTTCGACGCGGTGCAGAACCTGATCGACACAGAATCGTCGGCGCCCCAAGTCGCGACTGCCCCTGCGCCAGCGGCCCATACCCCCCCCACACGGGTGGCCGGCAGCGACCGCAGTGCCTGGCCCAGTCTGGATCTGGACGAACCCGCCGACGCATCACCCGCCGACCGCTGGCTGGACGAGGCCGAGCCCGTCACCGCAACCGTCACCGCAAACATCGCCTCAGAGCCTGCGCTTGAGCCCGAACCGCCTCCGCCCGACTTTTTAAGCCCGCCGCGCACCGCTGCAGCCGCCGCCCCGGCGAGCGGCTGGGACCGCGCCAGCCGGGTGCTGATTCCGCTGCTGGGCCTGCTGCTGGTGGCGCAGATGCTGCTGGCCAGCCGCCACTGGCAGGCCGCCTGGTGGCCGGAGACGCGCGCGGTCTGGGTGCCGCTGTGCCAGGCGCTGGGCTGCCAGTTGCGGCCGGAGCGCGATCTCGCTGTGTGGTCTTTGGACAACACCCAGCTCAGCCTGCTGCCCGCGCCGGGGGCCAGCGCCAGCCCATCAGGCGAGCCGCCCACCGTGGACGCGCAAGGGCAGATGCGCTTTCGTCTGGAGATCGCCCTGCAGCGCAGCGCCGACGCCGTTATCGCTGAGCCCGGGCTGGATCTGACCCTGATCGGCGCCGACGGCCAGGCGCTGTCGCAGCGCGTTTTCACCGCCGCCGAGCTGGGCCTGACGCGCGCCACCGACCGCGAACGCCGCCAGAACGTGCGCGACGGCAGCGCCATCCTGCGTCTGCCGCAGGATTTGGGTGAAAACATCCGCACCTGGCAGGCCAGGCTGGTCTATCCTCACGCCCCATGAGCGATATCACTCCCCCATCCGAAATCCCCGAAACCCCGGGCCACACGCCCGTCCCCGAAGCCGACCAGCACTGCGGCCTGATCGCCATCGTGGGCCGGCCCAACGTGGGCAAATCCACGCTGATCAACGCCCTGGTGCGCCAGAAAATCAGCATCACCTCGAAGAAGGCGCAGACCACGCGCCACCGCATCACCGGCATCCAGACCACGGGCGTGAACCAGTTCGTTTTCGTCGATACACCGGGCTTCCAGACGCGGCACAGCACGGCGCTGAACCGCACGCTCAACCGCACCGTGCTGTCGGTGCTGGGGGATGTGGATGCTGTCCTTTTCCTGGTCGAAGCCGGGCGCTTTGGCGAGGCCGACGAAGAGGTTCTGGCCCACTGCAAAGGCGGCAAACCCGTGCTGCTGATTGCCAACAAGCTGGACACCATCGTGCAGCGCACCACGCTGATGCCCTGGCTGCAGCAGATGCAGCAGCGCTTTGATTTCGCCGAGATCGTGCCCATGACGGCGCGCCGCGCTGCCGATATCGTGCGTCTGCAGGACATCGTTGGCAAATACCTGCCGCAGCAGCCCTGGTTTTACGACGCCGACACGCTGACCGACCGCTCGGAGCGCTTTCTGGTGTCAGAAACCCTGCGCGAAAAGCTCTTTCGCCTGACGGGTGACGAGCTGCCTTACACCTCCACCGTCGTCATCGACCAGTACGAGGAAAAGCCCGGCCTGACGCGCATTGCCGCGACCTTCATCGTCGAGCGCGAGGCGCACAAAGGCATGGTGATCGGCAAAGGCGGCGAGCGCCTGAAACGCATCGGCAGCGACGCGCGCCAGGAACTTCAGACCCTCCTGGGCGCCAAAGTCCACCTGGAGCTGTGGGTCAAGGTGCGCAGTGGCTGGGCCGACAGCGAAGAGCACATCCGCGCCTACGGCTACGAGTAAACCACCGTGGGCGATTCCGGCTTGGCCGCCTATGTGCTGCACCACCACGACTGGAGCGAATCCAGCCAGATCCTGGACACCTTCACCCGCGCCCGCGGGCGGATCATCATCGTCGCCAAAGGCGCCAAGCGGCCGGGGTCGCAGCTTCGGTCGGTGCTGCTGCCCTTCCAGCGCCTGAACCTGGTGCTGGTGCGCGGCCGCCGCGCCGAGGTGCGCGACATCGAAACCCTGCGCAGCGCCGACTGGGCGGGCGGGCCGGTGCTGCCGGGGCGGCATCTGCTCAGCGCCTACTACCTGAACGAGCTGCTGACCCGGCTCGTGCCGCTGCACGAGCCTGCGCCCGCGCTGTTTGACGCCTACGCCGCCACGCTGGCCCACCTGTGTGCGCTGGCGCCGGACGCCGCAGCAGGACCGGCCCTGCGCGCCTTCGAGATCACCAACCTGGACGCGCTGGGCTGGCTGCCGCAGCTCGACCAGGACACCGCACGCCAGGCGCCGCTGGGCGCCGACACCGCCTGGCGCCTGCACCCGCAGCTGGGCCTGACGCCCGCCACCGACCCGGCCCAGGGCCTGCCCGCCGCGCTGTGGCAGGCGCTGCAGCGGGCTCGCGGCCACCTGCCGCACCTGCAGGCCGTCTGCGGCGCGGCCGGGCCGGGGCTGCGCCAGCAGCTTCAGGGGGTGTTGCAGTACCATCTGGGCCACGCCCTGCGCTCGCGCCAGGTCATGCAGGGGGTGCACGCCGCGATCAGCGCGGCAACGCCATCCTCCTGATTTTTCAGATTCTTTTGATTTTTCCGACCCTTTCCTCTGACTGGACCCGATCGCCATGAACCCTGTGGCCAACGCCGAGCACGCCGCTCCCCGCCTGTCTGTCAACCTCAACAAGGTGGCGCTGCTGCGCAACACGCGCACGCTGGACATCCCCGGCGTCACCCACGCCGCGCAGGCTGTGCTGCTGGCGGGTGCGCACGGCATCACCGTCCACCCCCGGCCCGACCAGCGCCACATCCGCACCCACGACGTGCTGGACCTGGCCACGCTGCTGCGCCAGACCTGGCCGCACATCGAGTACAACATCGAAGGCAACCCCGGCCACAACCTGCTGGATTTCCTGCCCGAAAGCACGCGTCCGCAGCAGATGACGTTTGTGCCCGACAGCGTCGGCCAGGCCACCTCGGACCACGGCTGGGATCTGCCCGCGCAGGCGGACGAGCTGCGCCCGCTGATCGAACGCGCCAAAGTGGCGGGCGTGCGCGTCAGCCTTTTCATGGACCCTGTGCCCGGAGCGATGGCGCACGCGGCGCTGCTGGGCGCTGACCGCGTCGAGCTGTACACCGAAGGCTACGCCCGCGCCTTCACCGCCGCCATGGAGCAGCCCGGCGACGACAGCCTGGCCGCGCTGCAGGAGAATCTGCAAAGCTACATCGACAGCGCCCAGGCGGCGCAGGCGGCGGGCCTGGGCGTCAACGCCGGACACGATCTGAATCTGCACAACCTGACGCTCTTCCTGGCGCAGGTGCCGCAGGTGGACGAGGTCTCGATCGGCCACGCCTTCGTTGCCGACGCGCTGGACCGGGGGTACACCGACGCCACCCGCGCCTACCTGGCCGCCATCCAGCGCGCCGGGTCGCGCGACTGGCAGGACATGCCTCTGGCCGAAGCCGTCAGCCGCGACGTCCAGACCGCCCGCGCCGCACGCCCGCTGCTGGGCTGAGGCGGCACGCGGGCATGGCGATTGTCGGGATCGGACTGGATCTGTGCGACCCGCAACGCGTAGCACGCGTGCTGGCGCGGCGCGGCGCGGCCTTTGTACAGCGCGTGCTGGGCCCCGCCGAGCGCGACGAATACGCCCGCCGCAGCGCCGCCAGCCCCCAGCGCGGCGCGCACTACGTCGCCACCCGCTTTGCCGCCAAGGAAGCGCTGGGCAAAGCCCTGGGCAGCGGGGTCGCAGGCCTCGTGGCCTGGCACGACTGCGAATGCCTCAATGGCCCCAGCGGCGCCCCGCAGTGGCACTGCCACGGCGAACTCGCCCGCCACATCGCCCAGCGCGGGCTGCGCCTGCATGTCAGCCTGAGCGACGAACGCAGCCTGGTCGCCGCGATGGTGGTGGTCGAAGGAGGCTGATCGCGCAGCCATAACGTCGCCCGCCCTCCCCCGCCCGTACAATGCTGCCCGATGAATATCCGCAATGTGGTGGCAGGTCTGGGCGCACTGGAGCGCAGTTTTGATGCGCAGACCGTGGTCCGGGGCCGCAAGCTCTTCGTCAACGGCCAGGTGCTGAACTGGGAAATTGCGGGCGATAACGCAGGCACCACCGAAATCCACGGCCTGGTGCAAGGCAGCCTGAAACGGCCTTACGACGTTTCGGTGTACGTGGAAGCCACGGCCTCTGGCACCGCGCGCTACAGCGCCTGGTGCACCTGCCCCATGCAGGAGCAGTGCAAACACGGCGTCGCGCTGGTGCTGCACGCGCTGGCGCAGGAGGACAGCGACGGCCTGCTCTCGCCGCCCGGCACCCCGGCGGTTCCGGCCGAATCCGATCCGGGCTGGCTGTGGCTGCAGCAGATGGACCGGCTCGCGCGCAGCACCTCCGAAGACGCCCTGCCCGTCCTGCAGGACAACCCGCTGGAAGACCAGCTTGTCCTGCTGCTGGAGCCCCACGAGCAGCGGACACCCGCCGAGCGCCCGCTTCAGGCCGGGCGCGTGCCCGCCGCGCCGCAGACCAGCGTCACCGTGCTCAGCCTGCGCTATGGCGTATCGCGCCAGCGCAAAAGCGGCGAGTGGAACAAGCTGCGCCGCACATCCAGCCCGAACGGCGGCCAGGGCGGACACGGCAGCGACACCCTGCGCGACATCTTCCAGCTGATCGACATGCTGGGCCGTAACGCCCACCGCACCAGCTACTACAGCTATGACACCCTGACCGAGGCCGTGCTGCGTGGCCCGTCCGGCCTGATGGCGCTGGAACTGGCCGCGCGCAGCGGGCGCCTGTTCAGCAGCCGCAGCCCGGGCCAGCCCGGCGTGCCTCTGGCCTGGGGCGGCCCACAGCCGCTGACCTGGCGCTGGCAGGCCACCCCGGAGCAGGCCTGGCAGCTCCGGGCCACGCTGACGCAGGAGGGGGCGCAGGTGTTCCTGAACGAGCCCCCGATTTACATCAACACCGCCCTGGGCCTGTGCGGTCCTGCGGTGGCCGATGGCGTCCCTCCCGCCCTGCTGCCCGTGCTGCTGCAGGCACCGCCGCTCTCGCCCACGCTGCTGCGCGATCATCCGCAATCCGTGATGACGCATCTGGGCACCGTCGGCCTGCCACCGGGTCTGGACGAGCCCCTGGTCGTGCGCGGTGAAGCCCCGCAGGCGCAGATCGAGCTGCACGCCGATGGGTCGGGACTGCTGCTGTGCGCTTCGCTGGGCTTCGACTATGGCGGCCACACGGTCGCGGCCACCGATCTGCAGACGCCCAAGCTGCTGCCGGGCACGCCCCCGGTGCTGATCCACCGCGCGCTGGCCGCCGAGCAGAGCGCCCGCCAGGCGCTGAGCCAGCTCGGTCTGGTGCGTGGCGGCGACACGCGCTGGCGCCTGGCGCCCGAGCAGCCGCCCAGCCTGTGGCTGGCCTGGCTGGACAGCGATTTCGTCGCCTGGCGCGATCTGGGCCTGAACGTGCGGGTGCCCGATCCCCAGCGCGGCCTGCTGGAAAACGCCCAGGCGCTGCACATCGACCTGAGCGGGGGTGGCGCCAGTGCTTCTGATGCGCCGGACGATGTCGTCAGCAGCACGCCGCTGCCCGAGTGGTTTGATCTGTCGCTGGGCCTGGAGGTGCAGGGCCAGCGCATCAATGTGCTGCCGCTGCTGCCGCAGCTCATTGCGCAATTGCCCACGCCGGGGTCGGCTCGGGCCTCCGTCTGGCCCGAGCGCGTTTTCCTGCCCCGGGGGGATGGCCGCTTCTGGGCCGTGCCCACCGAGCCGCTGCGCCCCTGGCTGTCGGCGCTGGTCGAACTGACGGCAGAAGACCGCCCGCTGCCGGTGGACGGCGATCTGCGCCTGTCGCGGCTGGAGGCGCTGCGCCTGGGCAGCCAGCTCGCGCCCGATCTGCCCTGGGCGGGCGCCAAAGCGCTGCAGGCCCTGATCGGCACAGCCGCCGGGGGCGCCGCGCTGCCCAGCGTGCCGCCCCCCGCCGGGCTGAACGCCAGCCTGCGTCCCTATCAGCAGCACGGGCTGGACTGGCTGCAGTTCCTGGGCCAGCACGGTCTGGCGGGGCTGCTGGCCGACGACATGGGTCTGGGCAAGACGCTGCAGACGCTGGCCCACATCCTGGCCGAGCGCGAAGCCGGGCGCCTGGACCGCCCGGTGCTGGTCGTGGCGCCCGTCAGCCTGCTGGGCAACTGGCGCAACGAGGCGACGCGCTTCACGCCCGCGCTGCGCGTGCGCGTTCACCACGGCCTGCAGCGCCACGAGGACGCGGTCGATCTGGCGCAGCACGACATCATCCTGACGTCCTACGCGCTGCTGGTGCGCGACATCGAGCTGTGGCGCTCCCAGGCCTGGCACCTGGTGGTGCTGGACGAGGCGCAACACATCAAGAACGCGCGCACCCGCGCGGCGCAGGCGGCGGGCGAACTGTCCAGCCGCCAGCGCCTGTGCCTGTCTGGCACGCCCATGGAGAACCACTTGGGCGAGCTGTGGAGCCTGTTCCACTTCCTGATGCCGGGATTCCTGGGCAGCAGCACGCGCTTTCGCACGCTGTTTCGCACGCCCATCGAAAAGCAGGGCGACGGCGAGCGTCTGGCGCAACTGCGGCGGCGCATCGCGCCCTTCATGCTGCGGCGCACCAAATCCCAGGTGGCGAGCGAGCTGCCGCCGCGCCAGGACAGCACCGTCAGCCTGGAGCTGGGCGGCACGCAGGCCGATCTCTACGAAACCATACGCCTGACCACCGAGGCTTCGGTGCGCGAGGCGCTGGCGCTCAAGGGCCTGGGCCGCTCGCACATCCAGGTGCTGGACGCGCTGCTCAAGCTGCGCCAGGTCTGCTGCGATCCGCGCCTGGTCAAGCTGGATGTGGCACGCGGCATCAGCGCGTCGGCCAAGCTGGACTGGCTGCGCGACACCCTGCCCGACATGATTGCCGAAGGGCGGCGGGTGCTGATTTTCTCGCAGTTCACGCAGATGCTAGCGCTGATCGAGCCGCTGCTGGCCGAGCTGCAACTGCCCTGGGTCAAGCTCACCGGCCAGACGCGCCAGCGCGACGCCGTCATCGCCCGTTTCACGCAGGGTGAGGTGCCCATTTTCCTGATCAGCCTGAAGGCCGGCGGCGTGGGCCTGAACCTGCCGCAGGCCGACACCGTGATCCACTGCGACCCGTGGTGGAACCCCGCCGCCGAGGACCAGGCCAGCGACCGCGCCCACCGCATCGGCCAGACGCAGAAGGTGATGGTCTACAAGCTGGTGGCCGCAGGCACCATCGAGGAACGCGTGCTGGCCCTGCAGGAGCGCAAGGCCGGTCTGGCGCGTGGCCTGTATGCCGACGGCGGCGTGGCCACGGGCGCGCCGCGCCTGAGCGAGAGCGATATCGCGGAGCTGCTGGCGCCGCTGGCCTGAGGCCGGTTCAGCCGCCGGGTTCGTCGGCCCGGATCAGCCGGGATCAGTGCCGTGCATCCGCCCGGCGCTGGCGCAGGGTATCGATGATGACGGCTGCGACGATGACCAGGCCGGTGATGATGCGCTTGCTGGGGTCGGAGACGCCCAACTGCGCCAGGCCCGCTTCCAGCACGGCAGTGATCAGTACGCCCAGAAAGGTCGCCAGCACGCTGCCGCGCCCGCCCATCAGGCTGGTGCCGCCAATGACGACGCTGGCGATCACCTGCAGTTCGATGCCGCTGCCCGCGTTGGGGTCAGCGGCCTCCAGGCGCGCAGCCTGCATCAGGCCTGCCACGGCGGCCAGCAACCCCATCAGGGCGAAAACGGTCAGGCGGATGGGGCGAGGGTCAATGCCCGCCAGGCGCATGGCCTCTTCATTCGTACCGATGCCGACCACGTGGCGGCCAAAAACGCTGCGCGTCAGCACCCACTGCGCCACGACGGTCAGGGCAATCGCGGCAAAAAACGAGACCGACACCGCGCCAACAAAGGGCGCCGACAGCCAGGCGATGCCGTCGCCCACATACTGCGTGCGCGAATCGGTGACCACGTAGGCCAGACCGCGCACGGCCTCAAGCATGCCCAGCGATACGATGAAAGTCGGCAGGCGCCAGATCACGCTGACCGATCCGGTGATCAGCCCGCAGACCAGACCGGCCGCCAGCGCCATCAGCGAGGCGACCGGCGCCGACGCGTTCAGGTTGAGCATGGCGTGCGCCGCCACCGCCGCCGCCAGCGCCATCACCGATCCGACAGAAAGGTCTATCCCCGCGATGATCAGCACAAAGGTCATGCCCACGGCCATCACCGCGACAGCCGGGATGTCGTTGGCGATGGTCACCAGCGTGTCCATCGAGAAAAAATACTGGCTCATGCTGGAGAACAGCAGCACCATCAGGACCAGAACCGCGATCAGGCCCAGGTAGGTCCCGGCCTCGCCGGTCAGGAAGGCGGGCTTGCGCGCGTCTGCGGCGCTTGGGGCAGGGGTCATGGCAGCTCTCGGGATTCGGTTGGGGAAGCGGCCTGTCCGTGGCCTTCAGACGGTTCAGCGGCGTCCGGGAAGGCCGCAGCCAGCAGGCTCTGCTCGGTCCACTGGCCGCGCTCGAAGACGCTGGCCAGTTCGCCGTTGCACATCACGCCGATGCGGTCGCTGATGGCCATGAGTTCGCGCAGGTCGGAGCTGACGACCAGCAGGGCGCAGCCTTGAGCGCACATCTGCTCCATCACGGCGTAAATGTCGGCGCGCGCGCCCACGTCCACGCCGCGCGTGGGCTCGTCCAGCAGCAGCACCTGGCAGGGCCGGTGCATCCAGCGGGCAAAAACCACCTTCTGCTGGTTGCCGCCCGAGAGCTGGCCCACGGGCTGCTCCTGCGACTGGCAGCGCACACGCAGTCGCTGGACGAAATCGGCCACCCGGGCGCGTTCCTGCGCCGTCTGCAGCACGCCTGCGCGCGCCACGGCCCGCGTGTCGCTGAGCGTCGCGTTGATGCGGATGGGCAGCGGCAGCAGCAGGCCCTGAGCCTTGCGGTCTTCGGTGACCAGACCCACGCCGTGGGCCAGCGCCGCAGCGGGCGAGCGCCAGCCGCCTTCGGCGACGACGGGCGCACCCGTGTCGGGATACAGCTCGACGCGGCCGCGATCGGCGCGGTCGGCGCCGAAAATCAGGCGCAGCAGCTCGGTGCGGCCCGATCCGACCAGACCGGCAATGCCGAAAATCTGACCGGCGTGCAGCTCCAGGCTGACATCGCGCACGACATCGCCCCGGCCCAGGCCCTGCACCGACAGGCGTCTGGCGCCAGCGGGGCGCGTGGGCTGATTCTCGTCCTGATCGACCGGGCGGCCAACCATGCGCTCGATCACCTCGGCCTCGGACAGCGAGGCCGTCGGGCACCAGTCCACCAGCTGGCCGTCGCGCAGGATGGCCATGGTGTCTGTGATGGCGCGCAGCTCTTCCAGGCGGTGCGACACATAAACCATGGCCACCCCCTGCGCTTTCAGACGGCGGATCTGCGTGAACAGCTCCTGCGTTTCACGCGGGGTCAGCATGGCCGTGGGCTCGTCCAGCAGCAGCACGCGCGTGCTGTCGCGCAGGTTGCGCGCGATCTCGATGAGCTGCTGCGTGCCTATGCCCAGGCGCCCGACGGGCGTGTCCAGATCAATGTCCTGCAGGCCCATGCGGGCCAGCTGCTGCTGCGCGAACTGGCGCAGCGCGCTTCGGTCGATGCGCCCGGCGCGCCACAGGCCACCGTGCGGAATGCTGCCCAGCGCCAGGTTCTCGGCCACCGTCAGCGTGGCGACCAGGCTGAGCTCCTGCATCACCATGCGCACGCCGTGATCCTCGGCCTCGCGGCGGCTGCGCGGCGCAAAGGGCTGGCCGTCCAGCAGCAGGGTGCCGCGCGTGGGCTCGACCAGCCCGGCCATGATCTTGGACAGCGTGCTCTTGCCCGCGCCGTTCTCGCCGGTCAGGGCCAGAACCTCACCCGGCCGCAGGCTCAGGGTGATGCGGTCCAGCACCTGGGTGACGTAGTCCTTGCCCACGCCCTCCAGCTGCAGAACCGGCGCCGCAGGTTGCGCCACAGCGCTCATGGTGCCGCCCGCCAGCCGGGTTTACTTGGTCACCAGGACCACGTCGGTCTTGATGACCGCGGGCATGTCGGCCTGCTTCTGCTTGGCCGCCAGCGCCTTGAGCGCGGTTTCGATGCCAAACACCGCCTGCTTGCCGCCGAACTGGTCGGCCGTCGCCAGCATGGAGCCATCGGCCAGCTTGGCCTTCACGGCGGCGATATTGTCATAGCCGACCACGGCGACCTTGCCGGTCTTGCCCGCTGCCTTGACGGCAGCCACCGCACCCAGCGCCATGTTGTCGTTGCCGCACAGCAGCGCCTTCAGGCCGGGGTGCTCGCGCAGCATCGAAGCCGCCACGGTGTTGCCCTTGTCGATTTCCCACTGGCCCGACTGCACCGGCACGACCTTGGCGCCGACGGCTTTCATGGCGTCCTGGAAGCCCAGGGTGCGCTGCTGCGCGTTGAAGGTGGTGGACACGCCTTCGATGATCCCGACCTCGTCGCCCGACTTGAGCTGCTTGCCCAGGAAATCGCCGACCAGCTTGGCGCCAGCGCGGTTGTCCGGGCCGACGAAAGGCACGTTCAGGTTCTTTTCTTTCAGCGCAGCGTCGTCCAGCTTGTTGTCGATGTTGACCACCAGGATGCCTTTGTCGACCGCGCTTTTCAGCACCGGGACCAGCGCCTTGGAATCGGCCGGGGCGATGATGATGGCGTTGACGCGCTGGTTGACCATCTGCTCGACCATTTTGATCTGGGCGACGGTGTCGGTCTCGTCCTTGATGCCGTTGGAGATCAGGTCAAACTGGGCCGCGTTGGCCTTCTGGTAGGCCTTGGCTCCTTCTTCCATGGTGCGGAAGAAATCGTTGGCCATGGATTTCATCACCAGGGCGACTTTGGGTTTGTCGGCGGCATGGGCCGGAAGTGCCATCACACCGCCCAGAAGGACAGCGGCGGCGGCGAGACCAATTTGGCGGCGTGAAATGCGCATGGGAAACTCCGGCAAAAAAGCACTGAGGTGTGCGTGGCAAAGGGTGAGCGAGCGCAGTATATGAGGGCCCCATCGCACGCGGTGAGGCATCTGGCCTGTGTTTACCCTTGCTTAACAGCGTCAGCAGATCAGGGTGCTAAATCGTGCACAGTTCGCACGGAAAGGGCCGTTTGCGGGCCCAGACCAGCGCAGGAGCCTCCCCAGGCGACAATCTCCCCCATGCCCGCCGCCCCCTCTACTGCCGCCGACCCGTTCCGGGTCCTGAGTCTCATTCCGCCCATGACGCAGCTGGGCACGCCCTACCCGTCCACGGCCTATCTGACCGGCTTTCTGCGCGGCCAGGGCGTGGCGGCGTTTCAGGCCGATCTGGCGCTGGCACTGGTGCTGCGCGTGTTCACGCCCGAAGGGCTGGACGCCGTACGCGCGGTGGCGCAGGCCCTGCCGCCCGAAGGCCGCAGCGCCACGGTGGATGTTTTTCTGGCGCAGTTTGACGCTTACCGCCATTGCATCATCCCGGTGATCCGCTTTCTGCAGGGGCAGGACAGCACGCTGGCGCACCGGCTGGCCGTGCGCGGCCTGGTGCCTGAAGGGCCGCGTTTTGCCGCACTGGACGCCCACCCTGACGACGGCGTCGAAGACCCGCTGGCCTGGGCTTTTGGCGCGCTGGGCGTGCAGGACAAGGCGCGGCACATCGCTACGCTTTTCCTGAACGATCTGGCTGACGTGCTGCGCGACGCCATCGACCCGCGCTTCGAATTCGTGCGCTACGCCGAAAGCCTGGCCGCCAGCCAGGCCAGTTTTGATCCGCTGGCCAACGCGCTGGCCGCGCCGCCGACACTGCTGGACGGCTGGCTGCAGACGCTGGCGCTGGACGCCGTGGCGCAACACAGGCCGCAGCTGGTGCTGCTGTCGGTGCCGTTTCCGGGCTCGGTGTACGGCGCGCTGCGCATCGCGCAGGCGATCCGGCGCGCTCACCCGGAAGTGCGCATCGCGCTGGGCGGCGGCTATGTGAACACCGAGCTGCGCGAGCTGTCCGAGCCGCGCCTGTTTGATTGTGTCGATTTCGTCACCCTGGACGCGGGCGAGCGCCCGGTGCTGGCGTTGATCGAGCATCTTCAGGGCCGACGCGGCCGCCAGCGCCTGGTGCGCTGCTTTGTCCGAGAAGGCGGCGAAGAAGGCCAGAGCGACACCGCCCTCGTCCGCTACATGAACTGGCCCGAACCCGACGTGGCTTTTGAGGACGTCGGCACGCCCACCTGGGACGGCCTGCCGATCACGCAGTACCTGAGCCTGCTGGACCTGCTCAACCCCATGCACCGCCTGTGGAGCGACGGGCGCTGGAACAAGCTCACCGTGGCGCACGGCTGCTACTGGAAGAAATGCAGTTTCTGCGATGTCGGTCTGGATTACATCGGCCGCTTCGAAACCACCACTGCGCAGGTGCTGGCCGACCGCATCGAGCGCATCGTGGGCGAGACCGGCCAGACCGGCTTTCACTTTGTGGACGAGGCCGCGCCGCCCAAATCGCTCAAGGCGCTGGCCGAAGAGCTGCTGCGCCGCCAGTTGCGCATCTCGTGGTGGGGCAACATCCGCTTCGAAAAAACCTTCACCCCGCAGCTGGCCGATCTGCTGGCCGAAAGCGGCTGCATCGCCATGAGCGGCGGGCTGGAAGTCGCCAGCGACCGGCTTCTCCAGCTCATGAAAAAAGGCGTGTCGGTCGAGCAGGTGGCGCGCGTCACGCACGGTTTTGCGCAGGCCGGGGTGATGGTCCACGCCTACCTGATGTACGGCTTTCCGACCCAGACGCTGCAGGACACCGTGGATGCGCTGGAGTACGTGCGGCAGCTTTTTGAGAATGGCTGCATCCACAGCGGATTTTTCCACCGCTTCACCTGCACCGTGCATTCGCCCGTGGGACTGGACCCGGCCGCCTTTGGCGTCACGCTGCAGCCGCTGCCGCCCGGCCGCTTCGCGCGCAACGACGTCGGCTTCATCGACCCCACGCCACTGCCGCCGGGCGTGACCCACGACCTGCTGGGCCAGGCGCTGCGCCGCGCCATTTACAACTACATGCACGCCCTGTGCATCGAAGACGACGTGCGCCGCTGGTTCGACCCTCTGCCCGTGCGCGTGCCCAAACCGACGGTGAAACGCGGCTGGATGACGAAGGTGCTGGCGCAGGGGCGGTGAGGGTGTGGGCTAAACCGTCCGCAGCTCCATGCCGCCAGGAATGTTGCGGATGCCTTTGTCGCTGGTGATGAAAACCGCACCTGCCGACTCAAACTGCTGCATGAGCGCATCCAGCGCTTCAGCCCACGGATCCGTGGCCCTTTCGATCAGGTCGATCAGGATATTGGTGTCGAGGTAGACCCGGGCGCCCGGCTTGATCAAGCCCATGAATCACGATCCGCCTCAAGCGCTGCGTCCACTTCGGCACGCGAGCGACTGGGCTGGCGCAAGATGGCCTACCGGCCGCTGGCGGACGCGACGATGCTGATTGTCTCGGTCGCGCTGCACGGGCTGCTGGGCCTGGACACGCTGCGCTTCGTCAAACCCGTCGCCATCGGCGACACCCTTCAGGCCTCGATCGTCCCGCTCAAACCACCACCGGTTCCGGTTCGAGGCGGATGCCGAAGCGGCCGTAGACGCTCTCCTGGATGGCGCGCGCCAGGGTCAGCACCTCGCCGCCGGTGGCGCCGCCCAGGTTGACCAGCACCAGCGCCTGGCGCGGGTGCACGCCCGCGCGGCCCAGGCTTTTGCCCTTCCAGCCGCAGGCATCGATCAGCCAGCCGGCGGCGAGCTTGCAGTGGCCGTCATCCAGCGGGTAGAAGACCAGATGCGGGTCGCGGCCCGTGATGTCGCGGCACTGTTCGGCGGTCACCACGGGGTTTTTGAAGAAGCTGCCCGCGTTGCCGATCTGCGCCGGATCGGGCAGCTTGGCGCGGCGGATGTCGCAGACCCAATCGAAAATCGTGCGCGCGTCGGGCTGCGCGATGCCGGTTTCCTGGCAGCGGCGTTCCAGATCCTGATAGCCCAGCACCGGCTGCCAGGGCTTGGGCAGGCGAAAGCGTACGTGGGTGATGACGGTCTTGCCCGCCAGTTCGCGCTTGAAAATGCTGTCGCGGTAGCCAAAGCGGCACTGGTCGCGCGTGATTTCAACCGCGCGGCCAGTGATCAGATCCACGCCGTGGACGGTGGCGATGCGCTCGCCCACCTCCAGGCCGTAGGCGCCGATGTTCTGCACCGGCGCCGCGCCCACGGTGCCGGGGATGAGCGCCAGGTTCTCCAGGCCCGCATGGCCGTGATCCAGCGTCCAGCGCACCAGATCGTGCCAGACCACGCCCGCACCCGCCTCGATGAGGGTGGCGTCGGGGCCGTCTTCGACGACGCGGATGCCGTCGATTTCGATGCTCAGCACCACCTCGTCCAGGTTGCGTGTCAGCAGCAGGTTGCTGCCGCCGCCCAGGATGAGCTTGCGCGCCACGCCGTAAACCGGGTGATCGACCACGCGGCGCACGTCCTGCGGCGAGCGGATGCGCACCAGCGTGGCGGCGGTGCTGGGCAGGCCAAACGTATTTGCACCGCACAAATTGACGCCATGTTCTACGGATAAATCAGGAGCAGGAGAAGTCATCATGAAACTCTGGTTCAATGGGTGCTGGACCCGCAGGCTCCGCGACCGGCTGGCGCGGGGTCTTGAATTCTGTCACCAACCCTCCATATCAAGACACCAAGATGCCCAGTTTTGACACCGTCCTCGAACCCGACATGGTCGAAGTGCGCAATGCCGTCGACCAGTGCAACAAGGAAGTCGGCACCCGCTTCGATTTCAAAGGCTCCGACGCGCGCGCCGAGCTGGTCAACGACGCCAAGCTCAAGCAGGTGGTGCTTTATGCCGACAGTGACTTTCAGGTGGGCCAGGTGCGCGACATCATCCTGGCCAAGCTGACCAAACGCGGCGTGGATGTGCGCTTTCTGGACACCACGGCCAAAATCGAAAAAATGGGCGGCGACAAGGTCAAGCAGGATCTCAAGCTGCAGGTCGGCATCTCCAGCGAGGTGGCCAAAAAAATCGTGGCGGCGCTCAAGGCCAGCAAGCTCAAGGTGCAGGCCGCCATTCAGGGCGACACCGTGCGCGTGACCGGCGCCAAGCGCGATGACCTGCAAAGCGCCATGGCGTTGCTGCGCAAGGACATCGACGACCTGCCGCTGGCTTTCAACAATTTCCGGGATTGACCCCGACGGCAGCAACGCCACCATTTTCTGTGCAAAACTGAACGGACCATGAACGCCCGCACTGACCTTCTCCGGCTGGACACGCCCGCAGCGGGCCCCGACCAGCCTGACGGCCCCGCCGGCCCTCAAACCCCGGCGCTGCCCGCGCCCGCACGCCCTGCAGCCGACCCCGGCATTGCCGTGCTGGAAAAGACCGAGCTGGATCTGCGTCCGCCGCAAATGTGGCGCGTCATCATGATCAACGACGACTTCACGCCCATGGAGTTCGTTGTGCTCGTACTGCAGGAATTTTTCAACCTGGATCTGGAAGCCGCCACGCGCGTGATGCTGACCATCCACCAACAGGGGCAGGCCGTCTGCGGGGTGTACACCAAAGACGTGGCCAGCACCAAAGTCGAATGGGTGATGGCTGCTGCACAGCGCAACGGTCATCCCCTGCAATGCACCATGGAGGCCCTATGATTGCCCAGGAACTAGAAGTCAGCCTGCACTTGGCTTTTGTCGAAGCCCGGCAGCAACGTCACGAATTCATCACCGTCGAGCACCTGCTGCTGGCGCTGCTGGACAATCCGTCCGCGTCCGAGGTGCTGCGCGCCTGCGCCGCCAACATCGAGCAGCTGCGCACCAGCCTGAGCACCTTCATCCGCGACAACACGCCCACCGTGGGCGGCACGCAGGATGTCGATACCCAGCCCACGCTGGGCTTTCAGCGCGTCATCCAGCGCGCCATCATGCATGTGCAGTCCACCAGCCAGGGCAAGAAGGAAGTGCTGGGCTCGAATGTGCTGGTCGCCATTTTTGGCGAGAAAGATTCGCACTCCGTCTACTACCTGCACCAGATGGGCGTGACCCGGCTGGACGTGGTGAACTACATCGCGCACGGCATCCGCAAGAGCGAGGGCAATGACCCGGCGCCCGGCGGCAAGGGCGGTGCTGAAAAAGACGGCAGCCCGCAGAATGGCGGCACGCCTGGCGAACCGGAGAAGGACGAGGCCGGTGGCGACGGCAAGCAGTCGGCGCTGGATCAGTACACGCTCAACCTGAACGTGCAGGCCGCAGGGGGCCACATTGATCCCCTGATCGGCCGCGAGGCCGAGGTCGAGCGCGCCATCCAGGTGCTGTGCCGCCGCCGCAAGAACAACCCGCTGCTGGTCGGCGAGGCTGGGGTGGGCAAGACCGCCATCGCCGAAGGCCTGGCCTGGCGCATCACCCAGAACAGCGTGCCTGATGTGCTGGCCGAATCGGTGGTCTATTCGCTGGACATGGGCGCGCTGCTGGCGGGCACCAAGTACCGGGGCGATTTCGAGCAGCGCCTCAAAGCCGTCATCAAAGAGCTGAAGAACACGCCCAACGCCATTCTCTTCATCGACGAGATTCACACCCTGATCGGCGCCGGATCGGCGTCGGGCGGCACGCTGGACGCGTCCAACCTGCTCAAGCCCGCACTGTCCAACGGCACGCTCAAGTGCATGGGCGCGACCACCTTCACCGAGTACCGGGGCATTTTCGACAAGGACAGCGCGCTGTCGCGCCGCTTCCAGAAAATCGACATCGGCGAGCCCTCGGTGGCCGAAACCGTCGAGATTCTCAAAGGCCTGAAAACCCGTTTTGAAGAGCACCACAACGTCAAGTACGCCGTGGCGGCGCTGCAGGCGGCGGCCGAGCTGTCGGCCAAGTTCATCAACGACCGCCACCTGCCCGACAAGGCCATCGACGTGATCGACGAGGCCGGTGCCGCGCAGCGCGTGCTGCCGGTGTCCAAGCGCAAGAAAACCATCTCGCGGGCCGAAGTCGAGGACATCGTCGCCAAAATCGCGCGCATTCCGCCGGCCAACGTCTCCAGCGACGACCGCAGCAAGCTGAAAAACCTGGACCGCGATCTGAAGAACGTCGTCTTCGGCCAAGATCCAGCCATCGACGCGCTGGCCGCCGCCATCAAAATGGCGCGTTCGGGGCTGGGCAAGGAAGACAAGCCGATTGGTTCCTTCCTGTTCAGCGGCCCGACCGGCGTGGGCAAGACCGAGGTGGCGCGCCAGCTCAGCTACATCCTGGGCGTGGAGCTGATCCGCTTCGACATGTCCGAGTACATGGAGCGCCACGCGGTCAGCCGCCTGATCGGCGCGCCCCCGGGCTACGTCGGCTACGACCAGGGCGGCCTGCTGACCGAGGCCATCACCAAGAAGCCGCACAGCGTGCTGCTGCTCGACGAGATCGAGAAAGCGCACCCGGACGTCTTCAACATCCTGCTGCAGGTGATGGATCACGGCACGCTGACCGACAACAACGGGCGCAAGGCCGATTTCCGCAACGTGGTCATCATCATGACGACCAATGCGGGCGCCGAAACGCTCAACCGCGCCACCATCGGCTTCACCACCGCCCGCGAAAAGGGCGACGAGATGGCCGACATCAAGCGTCTGTTCACGCCCGAGTTCCGCAACCGCTTGGACGCCATCGTCAACTTCCGCCCGCTGGACGAGGACGTCATCCTGCGCGTGGTCGACAAGTTCCTGCTGCAGCTGGAAACGCAGCTCGCCGAGAAGAAGGTCGAGGTCTCCTTCACCGACGCGCTGCGCAAGCACCTGGCCAAGAAGGGCTTCGATCCGCTGATGGGCGCGCGCCCCATGCAGCGCCTGATCCAGGACACCATCCGCCGCGCCCTGGCCGACGAGCTGCTGTTCGGTCGCCTGACCGATGGCGGTCGCCTGACGGTGGATGTGGACGAGTCCAGCGAAGTGCTGCTGGAGATCGATTCCACGCCGCGCAGCAAGACCGACAAAGCCAAGCCTGAATCGGCGCCGGTGTGATGGCCGGGATGAAGACCGTGCCAGAGACCGCGACGCGCTGGGTGATCCTGACCGGCGCGTCGCGCGGTCTGGGCCTGGCGATGGCGCAGCAGCTGCTGGCGCCGCAGGCCCCGCCCACGCGGCTGCTGACGCTCTCGCGCCACCCCAACCTCAGCCTTGCGGCCGGCGCGCCGCACACGCTGACGCAGTGGGCGAGCGATCTCTCCGACCCCGCGCAGCTGGACAGCGCCGCGCAGCGCCTGGCGCTCTGGCTGGACGTGGCGCAGGCTGCGCCGCAGCAGCTTGTGCTGATCAACAACGCCGCGCGCCTGGCGTCTGTTGTCCCCCTGGAACACTGTCCGCCGGAAGATCTGGCGCAGACGCTGACGGTGGGCCTGCACGCGCCCATGCGCCTCACGGCGGTGGTGCTGGCGCAGGCGGCACGCTGGCGCGAAGCCACCGGTTCGGCAGGACAGGCGGTGGATATGCGCGTGCTGAATATCTCCTCGGGCCTGGGCCGTCGACCCATGGCCGCGCAGTCGCCCTACTGCGCCGTCAAGGCTGGGCTGGATCTGTTCAGCCGCTGCGTGGCGCTGGAACAGGCCGCACTGCCTCACCCCGGTCAGGGCGCACGCATCGTGGCGCTGGCGCCGGGCGTCGTCGATACCGCCATGCAGGGCGAGCTGCGGGGCAGCGATCCGGCGCATTTCCCCGACCGCGAGCGCTTTGTGCAGCTCCAGAAACAGTCCCAGCTCGATAGCCCGGAGGCCTGCGCCGGGCGCATCCTGCGCTTTCTGGACAGCCCGGGATTCGGCGAAAAGGTCATCGCCGACATCCGCGAGGACGGGGTCTGATCCGGATCAGACCCAGCCCAGCGCCCCGGCCAGCGCGCCTGCGGCCAGCATCCACAGCAGATGGATGCGCGTTTTCCAAAGCACAGCAATGCTGACGGCCACCAGCGCCCAGGTCGCAGCAGTGCGGCCTGCAGGCAGATTCGGCTCCAGCAGCATGGGCGCGGCCAGCAGCCAGGCCGACGCCAGCAGCAGGCCGACCACCAGTGGCCCCAGGCCCAGGCGGAAGGCGCGCACGCCCCGGTGATGCTGGTGGCGCCGGGCCCAGCGCGTGGCGCCCAGTGTCAGCAGCGAACTGGGCAGCACCAGCGCCACCATCAGCGCCAGGCCCGCCAGGGGCGCAAGCCAGCCCCAGCCTGCGTTCACCCCGATCTGACCGCCCATCAGCGCAACAAACAGCACGTTGGGACCGGGCGCGACCTGCGCCAGAGCCACCGAGGCCGAGAACTGCTCCGGGCTCAGCCAGGCCTGCTGCAGCACCAGGCTGCGGTGCAGATCGGGCAGCACGCTGACGCCGCCGCCCACGGCCAGCAGCGAGAGCGTCAGCGTCTGCGCCAGCAGGGCCAGCCCGTCAGTGGCGCTCAGGGTCATCATGGCTGTGCGCGCCGCAGCGCCCTGTAAGTCCACAGGCAGGACAGCGTCCCCACGACGGCCAGCACGGCAGGCAGCGACCACTTCAGGATCAGCAGCGCGACCAGCGTGGCCACCAGCGAGACAAAGCAGAACAGCGGTCCGCCCACATGCTGGCGCAGTGCGGGCAGCAGGCGCAGGGCGCTGACCGCGATCAATCCGGCCACGACCAGGCCCATGCCGCGCAGCGCACCCTGAACGGCTGGCCAGGATTGCAGCCCGGCGAAGAGCAGCGCCAGCGCCAGCACGATGAGCAGCGGCAGCGCAAACAGGCCCAGCACCGACACCAGCGCGCCGCGCCAGCCCAGGTAGCGGTCGCCCAGCATCACCGCCAGGTTGGCCACATTCGGCCCCGGCAGCACCTGGGCCACAGCCCAGTCCTCCAGAAAAGTGGATCTGTCCATCCAGCGCTGGCGCTCGACCAGCTCCTGCTGCGCCACGGCCATCACCCCGCCGAAACCCTGCAGCGCGAGGCGCGTGAAGGCCCAGAACAGCCCGGACAGCGTGGTCGGCGGCCTGAGGGCATCGGCAGTTTCGGGTGCGCGGGCGGGTGGCGTCATGGGGCTCTCCAGTCGGAATCGGGGCGATTGAATCCAGTGCAGGAAGTGTCGAATGCGCGGATGCGCTCAAAAATCAGACGATCAGGTACTTTCTGCACCAGAATTGAGCGAATCGGCACAGCAGCAGCGCACGGCCTGCGCGACACTGCAGGCCTTCCCCACTTTTTGTGAGTCTGTCATGAAATCATCCCTCGTCGCCCTGGGCCTGGCCGCCGCCAGCACCTTCCATGTCGCCCACGCCGCCGACTTTACCGTGACCAGCACCGACATGAAGGACGGCCAGCCGCTGTCCAGCCAGCAGGTCTATAACGGCTTTGGCTGCTCGGGCGCCAATGTGTCGCCGCAGCTGTCCTGGAGCAACGCCCCGGCCGGGACGCAGAGCTTCGCCATCACCGCATACGACCCCGACGCGCCCACCGGCAGCGGCTGGTGGCACTGGACGGTGGTCAACATCCCGGCCAGCGTCAGCAGCCTGCCCACGGGCGCGGGCTCGAAAGGCGGGACGCTGCCCGCAGGCGCTGTTCAGGGCCGCAGCGATTTCGGCACTGCGGGTTTCGGCGGCGCCTGCCCGCCCGCAGGCGACAAGCCGCACCGCTACCAGTTCACCGTCTGGGCCCTGAAAACCGCCCACCTGCCGCTGGACGGGCAGGCCAGCGGGGCCATGGTCGGCTTCATGCTGGGCGCCAACGCGCTGGGCAAGGCGCAGCTCACGCCCGTTTATGGCCGCTGAAGCCCTGCCCCACAAGGTGCGGCGCCTGGGCGCGGAACAGGTCCGCGCCGGGATGGCCTGCCCGCTGCGCCAGGTGCTGGTGCGTCAGGCCAGCCTGTGCCACGTCCGCCAGGGCATGAAGCAGGTGCAGTGCGGTGCCCTGACGCTGCAGGCGGGGCCGGACGAGCTGATGCTGATCGCACCCGGCACACGCATGGATGTGATCAACCGACCGCAAGGGGGCGGCTATCTGGCCGATTTCATCAGCCTGCCGCCCGAGCTGATCCAGCGCTTTCGCCAGCATCATCCGGGCCTGGGCGCGGCTGGATCCGCCCACCCGGTGCGCGCCCTGCCGCTGGACCCCGACACCGCCCGCGCCTGGCGGCATCTGCTGGACGGCCTGCAAGGCGACGCCCCGCCCGCGCTGCAATGGCACGCCGCCGAAGGCGTGCTGCTGGCGCTGTCGCTGCGCCACAGCCTGGCGCCGCTGCTGCTGGACCGCCGCGATCCTTTGAGCGAGCGCGTCGAGCACTGCCTGCTGATGCGTCCTGCGCACGAGCGCACCATGGAGCACGTCGCCGCCGACTGCCACCTGAGCGTCGCCACGCTGCGCCGTCGGCTGGCGCAGGAGCAGACCGGTTTCCGCGAGATTCTGGACAGCATCCAGCTGGGCCAGGCGCTGTCGCAGCTGCAGACATCCAGCCGTCCCATCGCCGACATCGCCACCGACTGCGGTTATGCCTCGGCGTCGCGCTTCGCGGCGCGCTTTCGCCAGCGCTTCGGCCAGCCACCCAGCGCACTGCGCCGGGTCGGGGAAAAAGCTCAGCCGCCTGTCAGCGTCCGCGCGTAGACGTGCTGCGATTTGCGGCGCTGACCTGCTCAGGCGTGACGGGATAACCCAGCTCGTGCGACAGCCGGGCGATCTCGGCGGCATCGGCAGGGGTGGCGGAGCGCAACATGAAGGGAGGAGGAGTGGACATAGAGCACTCTGGCGGAAGCGGTGAGATTCGAACTCACGAGCCCTTGCGGGCTGCCGGTTTTCAAGACCGGTGCAATCGACCACTCTGCCACGCTTCCAGGGTGCCGGTCGGCTGGGCTGGATTATGCCGCAGGCGAGGCGTTGCGGCGCATGTGTCGCGGCCCTGTCGCTGCGCTGTCATGCTGCTGTCGTGGCGCCGGGACCGCGCCGGGCACACAATGCGGCATCCTGTTTCGGAGCCCACACATGCTTGTCCAAAAACTACGGTTGCAGCGCGGCTGGTCGCAGCAGCAGCTGGCTGAATTCGCAGGCCTGAGCACCCGCACCGTCCAGCGCATCGAGAACGGCCAAGCCGCCAGCCCGGAAACGCTCAAATCGTTGGCCGCCGTGTTCGAAGTCGATTTCGCCCGGCTGCTCGCCGACAGTCCCGCCCCTGACGCCACTATCCACGATAACGCCGCCCCCAGCGCCAGTCCCGAAAGGATCCCAGACATGAACAGCGCCGCCACACTGTCCGACCGCGAAGAGCGTGAAGCCCTGCGCCACGTGCGCGCCCTGCGCAGGCTCTACGGCCACGCCGCACGCTTTGGCGTCGTCATCGTGATTCTGGCCATCATCAACGCGCTGCAGGGGCCCGGCGCACCGTGGTGGGTGCTGTGGGTGATTCTGGGCTGGGGAATCGGGTTAACGTTTCACGCGGTGCGCGTGCTGGGGCGCGGGCATTTTCTGGGCCCACAGTGGGAGAAGCGCCAGGTCGAGCGCCGCCTGGGACGATCCCTGGACGCGAGCCCGCCGCGCTAAAGGGCTGGGGCGCGCGCCCCTAGAATGGCGGATCGCTGTGCTGCCCCACCCGTCTGACTTCTGATCTGCAAGGAATCTCCATGTCGCCTGCGCTGCCTGTCTCACGCGGTCTGTCCCGCCGCCGCACCCTCACCGTGGGCCTGGCCCTGACCACGGCCGCCCTGCTGGCCGCCTGCGGCACGATGCAGACGGGTTCCGGCGGTGTCGCCGCCGACGGCAGCATGGAAGTCACGCTGCTGCACATCAACGACCACCATTCGCACCTCGAACCCACCAAACGCACGCTGCAGCTCGCCATCGATGGCCCGCAGCGCGTGCCGGTTCAGGTGGATGTGGGCGGATTTCCGCGCATCGTCACCGCCATGCGCGAGCTGGCCGAGGGCCAGCCCAACGTCATCAAAATCCATGCGGGCGATGCGCTGTCGGGATCGCTCTATTACAACCGCGCCGGCCGGCTGGGCGAGGCCGATGCCGCGCTGATGGACAGCGTCTGCTTTGACAGCTTCACCTTGGGCAACCACGAATTCGACAAGGGTGACACCGCCCTGAGCGGCTTCCTGGACGAACTGGCCAGGGGCTCATGCAAAACGCCGGTGCTCAGCGCCAACACGCGCTTTGGCGCCGGCTCGGCGCTGGGCCTCGTCAAGGGCCAGGACCGGGTGAAGAAATCGGTGGTGCTGGAGCGCAGCGGCCAGCGCATCGGCATCATCGGTCTGACCATCGCGGGCAAGACCAAGGCCTCGTCCAGCCCCGACAAGGACACCCTGTTTGACGACGAAATGGCCAGCGCGCAGGCCGAAATCAACGCACTGCGTGCCCAAGGCGTCAAGCGCATCGTCGTGGCCTCGCACATCGGCTACGACATGGATCTGAAACTGGCCAAGGGCCTGGACGGCGTCGATGTCATCATCGGCGGCGATTCCCACACCTTGCTGGGCCCGGACAGCCTGAAAACCTACGGCGTGGGCTCGCCCCAGGGGCCCTACCCCACCGTGGTCAAGAACGATCACGGCAACACCGTCTGCGTGGCGCAGGCCTGGGAATACGCCCAGGAGGTTGGCCAGCTCAAGGTGCGTTTTGACCGCGACGGCCAGGTGCTGTCGTGCTCCGGAGTGCCGCAGGTGCTGGTCGGCGACAACTTCAGCCTGGGCAAAGACAAGCCCGCGCTGACCGACGCCCAGCGCCGCGCCATCCGCGCGGACATGGCCGCCAGCGGCGTGCTGCGCCCCACCGCCGAAGACCCCCAAGCCGTCGCGCTGCTGGCGCCCTACAAGGCCAAAGTGGCATCGTTCAGCAAGACTGTGGTGGGTACCGCGCCGCAGGAACTGTGCTCGCGCCGCGTTCCCGGCGGTGAGGGCAGCACCGATTACAGCCGCTCCAGCGTCGAATGCAACGCCGAAGGCCGCGTTAGCCAGCACGGCGGCGACATCCAGCAGCTGGTCGTCCAGGCCTATCTGGACATCGCCAAACGCGACTACGGCGGCGCCGACATCGCACTGCAGAGCGGCGGCGGCGCACGCATTCCGCTCAAGGGCGATTTCACCGCCGCGAACGTGCTGGAAGTGCTGCCCTTTGGTAACCAGCTCTTCCGCCTGACGCTGACGGGCGCCGAAGTCAAAAGCATGATCGAGGACGGCCTGGAGGCCACATTTGGCCCCAAAGGCAGCACAGGCCCCTACCCCTACACGGCCGGTCTGCGCTTTGCCGTGGACAGCAAGGCCGCACGCGGCCAGCGCGCCAGTGCCTTCGAGGTGTGGTCGGACAGCGCCCAAGCCTGGCAGCCGCTGGAAGCGGCCCAGTCTTACCGACTCTTCGTGCTGAGCTTCAATGCCAACGGCGGCGACGGCTACACCACGCTGGAGAAAATTCCGCCCGAGCGCCGTCTGGACGTGGGCGTTCTGGACGCCGACGTGCTGCAAAGCTACATCGACGCCCAGCCCAAGGGCGCCAGCGGCCTGCCGGAACTGAAGCGTGTGCCCAAGGACTGGATGAGCACGCAGTCCTTCAAGTGACGACGGAAGCAAGTCCGTACAAAGGGCCGCCCTGATGCTGGCTGTCCCGCTGACCGATCCCTGGTTCTACGCCGTCGCCGTCCCGGCCGTGCTGCTGCTGGGCATCAGCAAAAGCGGCTTTGGCGCCGGATTTGGCTCGCTGGCCGTGCCCATGATGGCGCTGGCCGTGAGCGTACCGCAGGCCGCCGCCATCCTGATGCCGGTTCTGCTGGTGATGGATCTGCTGGGCCTTGCGGCCTTTCGCGGCCAGGTGGACAAAGGGCTGGTGCTCTTCCTGCTGCCCTTTGCCCTGCTGGGCACGCTGGCCGGGACGCTGCTGTTTCGCGCCGTCAACCCGGACATCGTGGCAGGCTTGGTCGGTGTGCTGACGCTGGTTTTTCTGGCGCAGCGCCTGCTGTTTCCGCCGCGCAAGGACCAGCCTCCGCCCGGACGCGTCTGGGGCGCGCTGCTGGGTTTCACCTCGGGTTTCACCAGCTTTGTCGCGCACGCCGGCGGCCCGCCGGTCAACGCCTACGTCATCCCCAGAAAGCTGCCGCCCCTGGTCTTCACCGGCAGCATGGCCTACCTGTTTTTTGCCATCAACCTGAGCAAATGGCTGCCCTACGCCTGGCTGGGCCTGCTGGACTGGCGCGGCCTGAGCACCTCGCTGGTCCTGCTGCCCCTGGCGCCACTGGGCGTATGGATGGGCGTTCGCCTGGCCCGCGTGATCCGGCCCGAACTGTTCTATCGCATCATCTATGTGGGGATGTTTCTGACGGGAATCAAGCTGGTGCAGGACGGGATTGGGGCCCTGTGAGGGTCATGGAGTGCGCCATCTCCAGCCCGACCCGCATTCACCCCCCGCCCGCCAGCCGCCCAGCATCCGCCGCCTCAAAATCCAGCGCCGCATACTCATCCGTGGCCTGCAGCAGCAGGGGCAGGATGCCGGGTTCGTCGTAGCGGTGGCCGGCGTCGGCGACCAGGTGCAGGTCAGCGCCGCCCCAGGCGTGGTACAGATCCCAGGCGGACTGCACGGGAGTGCACATGTCGTAGCGGCCCTGCACGATGACGCCGGGGATGCCGCGCAGGCGCGGGGCCTGGTCGAGCAGCTGGCCGTCGTCCATGAAGCCGTGGTGAACAAAATAATGGTTTTCGATGCGCGCGAAAGCGTGGGCGAAATCGGGCTGGGCGAAGCTGTCGGCGTCCGGGCCGGGCAGCAGGCTGATGGTGCGGCCTTCCCAGCGGCTCCAGGCCACGGCGGCCTGGTAGCGGGTGTCGACGTCCGGGCTGGTGAGGCGGCGGTGGTAGGCGGCGACCAGGTCATCGCGCTCGGCGGGTGGAATCGGCGCCAGGTAGTCGGCCCAGTAGTCCGGAAAAACGTGTGACGCGCCCTCCTGGTAGAACCAGCGGATCTCGCTTTTGCGCAGCGTGAAAATCCCCCGCAGCACCAGCGCCGCCACGCAGTCCGGGTGGCTTTGCGCATACGCCAGCGCCAGCGTGCTGCCCCAGGAACCGCCAAACACCAGCCATTTCGGCACGCCCAGCATCGTGCGCAGGCGCTCCATGTCGGCGACCAGGTGCCAGGTGCTGTTGTTCTCCAGCCCCGCGTGCGGGCGCGAGCGGCCGCAGCCGCGCTGGTCAAACAGCAGCACGCAGTACTTCTGCGGATCAAACAGGCGCCGGTGTTGCGGCGAGCAGCCCGCGCCCGGCCCGCCGTGCAGGAAAACCGCCGGTTTGCCGCGCGGGTTGCCGCACAGCTCCCAGTAAATCTGGTGGCCGTCGCCCGTGTCCAGCAGGCCGCTGGCGAAGGGTTCGATGGGCGGGTACAGCCCTCGCGCGGGCGCAGCCGGGTTCTGGGGCGTGAGACGGTGGTGATGAATGGTCACGGGGCAATCTCCTCGAAAAAATCAGTGCAGCAGGGTGCGTCTGGGTACGTTTCAGCGCAAGTCAGAGCAAGGGCGCGGCCCGGCGGCGGGCCAGCAGGCGCTCGGCCAGCCCCATCACCAGCGCGGTTCCGGCAAAAATGACGCTGCCCGCCGCGATCATGTCCAGGGTCACCGGCTCGGACAACACGACCCAGCCCCACAGCGCGGCAAACAGCGGCACCAGAAAGGTCACGCTGCTGGCGTTGGACGGGCCCAGGTTCTGGATGAGATGGTAGTACAGCACATAGGCCACGCCGGTGCAGACCAGCGCCAGCAGCGCCATCGCCACCCAGGCCCCGGCGCTGGGCGGCTGCGCAGGCCAGAACCAGATCGTCGGGCCGACCATCAGCAGCCCGGCGAAGGCGTTGCTGCCCGCCGCCACCGCCATGCTGGGCACGCCCGCCAGGTGGCGTTTGGCGTAGTTGGCGGCCACGCCATACATCATCGTGGCGGCCAGGCAGGCCAGCACGGCCAGCAGCAGTTCGGACAGCGCACTGCCGGATGCGCCACTGGCCCGGCTGCCCGCCAGCGCCACGACGCCGCCAAAGCCCAGCGCCAGGCCCAGCACCCGCGTGCGGCCCAGGCGGTCGCCCAGCCACAGCCAGGCGATGACGGCGCTCCACAGCGGCGTGCTGGCGTTGAAAATCGCCGACGCCCCCGCCGTGATGTGGCGCGTGGCGTAGGCGTAGCACAGGAAGGGCAGCGCCGAATTCAGCAGCCCCACCACCAGGATGTGTCCGGCGTGCGGCCACACGTGGCGCGTCTGACCGCGCAGCATCAGCAGCGGCCACAGCAGCAGACCCGCGCCAATGACGCGCAGGCCCGCCAGCGCCACCGGGCCAAACTCGCCCCCGCCCATGCGCATGAACAGGAAAGACCCGCCCCAGATCGCCGCCAGCAGCACGAGCTGGGCGTAGAGCGCGGAAGATTTCGGAGCAGCGGCGGTCATTGAAAAGCGCTTTCAGGGGCAGAAAAGCGCATTGTGCGGCAGGCCGCCCTGGGCTTCGACCCGCTTCCTGCGATACCCCCGCGCGGGGATCAGCCCGCCGCGTCCGTGTGACAGGCTGGCCCCTGGTGGAACACCAGATCGTCCACCGGCTCGCCGCCCACCAGGTGCTGTTCGATGATGCGGTCCATGTTCTGCGGCGTGACGTTGTAGTACCAGGTGCCGTCGGGCTGGACGCACACGATGGGCCCGCCCTTGCAGGCGGCAAAGCAGCTGACGCGGCTGCGCTTGACGCGCAGATCGCCCGCGTCCAGCCCGGCGGCTTTGAACTTCTCGCCCAGGCTGTCGAACAGGGCCTGCGACTGCCCGTCCTGCGTGCAGCGTGATCCGGTGCAGATCAGCAGGTGGCGGCGGTAGGCGCCGATTTTGGGGCGGATGATTTCGGGCGGATTCATTCAGTGTCCTGAGTCACTTCTTCAGCATCGGGGGCGGAAGGTTCGGCCAGCGTGGCCAGGATGTAGTCCAGCGGCAGGCGGTGGCGCTGGGCCAGATCGGCGGCAGAAACGCCGCTGGCGTGGTCCGCCAGCACGCCCGCCAGCCAGCCGTCCAGCCCGGTGGACAGCGAGCGCCCGGCCTTCTCGCCCGCCCGGGCACCGCCGCCGTCCTGCAGATCGTATTTGTTGGCGTAGCCACGCGGCGTGACCATCAGCCCGTGGCGCAGCACGGTGTTGCTGTTGCCGATGAGCACGGTGCTGAGCATGCCGATGTCGGCTTCGCACAGCGTCTCCAGCGTGCGGAAATCGATGTTCTGGCGCCGCCGGTACGCGCTTTTGACGATGGCGACCGGCGTGTCGGCGCGGCGGTGCGCTAAGAAGAGCCGCTGCGCCTCGACGATCTGGCGCGTGCGCCGTCCGCTCTTGGGGTTGTAGAGCGCGACCACGAAATCGGCCGCCGCCGCCGCATTCAGGCGCCGGGCGATGACCGGCCAGGGCGTCAGCAGATCGGACAGCGAAATCGCGCAGAAATCGTGGGTCAGCGGCGCGCCCACCAGCGCGGCGCAGGCGTTGAGCGCCGAGGCGCCGGGGATGATCTCGACCTGCACGGCGTCGTCGGGCGTCCAGCCGGCCTCGAACAGCACCTCGTAAGTCGGCCCGGCCATGCCGTAAACGCCCGCGTCGCCCGACGAGATCAGCGCCACCGTCTTGCCCTGGCGCGCAGCCGCCAGCGCGCTGACGGCGCGGTCCAGCTCTTCGGTCATGCCTTTGCGCACGACTTCCTTGCCTTCCAGCAGATCAGCGACCAGCTTGATGTAGGTCACATAACCCACCACAACATCGGCTTCGGCGATGGCCGCGCGGGCGCGGTGCGTCATGTGATCCACACTTCCCGGCCCGATGCCGACCAGCAGGATGCGGCCTTTGGGCGCCGTCTGGTCCGGCGACTCGGTGCGCAGCAGTTGCGGCCCCATCAGCGGGCCTCCCCAGTGGCCAGCGCCGCCGGGCGCAACCCCGCCGGACGCAGCAGGGGCTGCAGAAAACGCGGCGCCAGCCAGGCCGCTCCGGCGCCCAGCGCCAGCCACTGCACCACGGCCAGCAGATGGCTGACCCCAACAAAGCGCCCGGTCAGATTCGTCAGAATCTGGTGCGCCTGCGGACCGAAAGCCGCATAGGGATCGCCCGCGTGCGGAAAACCCACCGCAAACGGCAGGGCCAGCAGCGCCAGTGCCAGGGCGAAGCGCCAGACCCCCGCGAAACGGGCCCAGCCCAGCACCGCGCAGGCCAGCAGCGCACAGACGCTGGCCAGGCCCCAGGCCATCTGCCGCTGCAGCAGATCGGCCGCCTGCGCGCCCGGCAGCTCGGCCGGCAGGCCCAGTGACGGCCACAGGTGCAGACCGACGAAACCCGCCAGCGCCACACCCGCCACCCGCCAGGGCGCCGCCGACGGAGCTGCCGCAAGGCCGCGCCACAGCTCGCGCGCCGCAAAAGCCACCAGCAGCATCAGCGCCAGCGCCAGGTTTTCCAGCACATTGGCCACCCAGGTCCAGAAGGTGCGCTCGGCGCCGTCCTGCGGGGTCCAGGCGCTGGCGTCATGAACGTGATCGTGTGCCTGGGCGGGCTCATGCGCGTGGGCCAGCGCCGGCGGTACGGGGGCCTGGTCCTCGAACGTTTCGGCCGTCTGGATCAGCGGCAGGGCAAAGTGGTGTTGCAGCAGGGTCTGGACAGAGCCCACCGCCAGAGCCAGCACCAGGGCCAGCCAGATCAGTCGTCGCAGCAGCATGGGGTTCTCCGGGCTCAGTGGCAGGGTTTGACGGTGACGTGGCGCACGTCGTGCGCGGCGTTGTGCGCCAGCGGGCTGTGCGCAAAACCGACGCCGTAAAACAGCACCAGCGCCAGCATCAGGGCGCCGCCCAGCTGCAGGGCCAGGGCCTTGCGGGTCGCGGTGACCGCATCGGCGGCGGTGCTGCGGGAAGGGTTTTGGGCGGGGGTGGACGTCATCATGGCAATCTCCTTGGGTGAAAAAACGGGTTCAGATCTCGACCGGGGCCGGGGCACGGGCGCGGGCCAGCGACACGGTGGCGTTCAGGCCCTGCGGGCCGCGCCAGCGGTATTTCTCAAGGACCAGGCGGGAAGCGTCGGCCCCGGCCGCCAGCAGCGCCGCCGCTTCGCTGACCGAGGGCGTTCCCATATACCGCAGCACGGTAGCCGACGGGTTGGGCACGGCCACTTCGGCCAGTTGCGCGGCGCTGTAAAAGTGCAGCGGCAGCCCCCGCTGCTGGGCCAGCGCCAGCAGGCCGACTTCGTCCGATTTGGCCTGGATGCTGGCCAGCGCAACCAGGCGCAGCGCCTGGACCGCCACGCCCAGGTGCGCTGCGGCCTGCGCCAGCGCCTGGTCCAGCGCGGTGCGCAGGGTGTCCAGCGGCGTACTGCGATCGCAGCCCAGACCGGCGGTCAGCCAGACCGGATTCATGCAGCGCCCTGCCCTTGCGGCGGGCGGTAGACCACCAGGCGCTCGTGCAACTGCTGCCACAGGGCGTCCGGCACCGGCGCGTCGGTGATCCACAGGACAGCGCGAAAGCGCTCCAGATCGACCTGGTCCAGGCGCTCGAAACACTGAATGCTGGCAGGCAGCGGCGTGGACCGCGTCCACCAGTCGCGGCGGCCGGTCTCCTGAACCACCGCCACCGGCTCGCCGTTGACGACGTGCGCCGATACGCGCGTGATGTTGATTTTGGGCGCCTCGACCGTCCAGCCCAGCTCGCGGCCCAGAATGTCCACGGGGAGGGTCTGTCCCACGTCGGACGCCGTGGTCAGCACAGCGGTGGCACCCAGCAGCGCGGCCAGGCGTTCGGCCATGGCGTTGGCACCGCCCACATGGCCCGACAGGACGGGAATGACGAACTGCGCCGCGTCGTCCACCACCGTCACGCCCGGGTCTTCGTCCTTGCTTTTCAGGTGCGGCGCGATCAGGCGCACCACTGCACCCAGCGAGACAAAAAACACGATCTGGTCGTAATTGCTGAAAAGTGCGCCGATCTCATCCCGAAACGCGCCACTGTAAGCATGGACCGGGTTGGGCAGGCCGCCCGTTTTTTCAGCCATCAGCGCCGCAAATTTGGCCGCCACGCAGACATGCGCCTGCGGCAGCTGCGCCGCCAGATGCGCGACCTGGGCAGCGCCATGTTTCGTGATGGCCACCAGCACCACGCGGGTGCCGTCGAGGGTCGAAAGGGGGAGAGTCATGCGTCGTCCGCTTCAGAAAACAGGCCCGGGTCAGAACCGGGGCCAGAGGGAGAAGATTTTTTCAGGCAGCCTTTGATGCGCTCGCCGCGCACGCGCTGCGGGTTGCGCACGACGAGCAGCGACAGGTAGCTGACCCGGCTACCGCGCAGCGCCAGCAGCGCCTCTCCCGACAGGCTGCGCTCGTCGGGCGCACCGCTGCGCTCGATGAAATGCGCGCCCGCCAGCAGCCCGCGATGCACCAGCCAGTCCAGCAGCTCGTCGAGCAGCGGCTTGATTTTCATCAGCACCAGGGTGTCGAAATCGGGCAGCAGCCGGTCCACCGCGCTGACGCCATAGGCGGCCGGAACAATGGCCACGGTGTCGTCCTGTTCAGCCAGCGGCACGCCCACGTCGGCGCAGGCGGCGGTGAAAGCGTTGACGCCGGCAATGACCTGCACCTTGACCGCGGCGTCCAGCGCGCGCAGCGTTCGCGCCAGGTGGCCGAAGGTGGCGTAGGTGCTGGCATCGCCCTCGACCAGGAAGAGCACATCGCGCCCGGCCTGCAGCCAGGGCAGCACGGTGTTGGCGGCCTTGAGCCAGGCGCGGGCCAGCTTGTCGCCATCGTGCGTCATGGGAAAGAGCAGCAGCGCGTGATCGCCCGGCGGCGTCAGCCCGGCGCGGGTGACGATGTCCAGCGCGTAGCTGGGCGTTTTGCCGCTGCGCGCCGGGTAGACCCAGACCGCGTCCGAGCGCTGCAGCGCCGCCCAGGCCGCGCGCGTGATCAGGCCCGGATCGCCCGGCCCCAGGCTGATGCCGTAGAGGGTTCCGTGTGCGGCGGCGCTCATGCAGGCTCCTTCTGAGCGTGCTGGGGTTGCTGGCCCTGCCCGGCCTGCTGACCCGCCTGCGCGCACACGATCCACACCGGGTTTTCGGCGGCCATGCGGTGCATGTGCAGAATGGGCGAGCTGCGCGCCGCCTGAAGCTGCGTCACGTCCCAGACGGCGCCGTGCGCCTTGAGCGCCTCCAGCGCGGCGGACAGGTTTTCCAGGGTGACAAAGTTCATCACCAGCCAGCCGCCCGGGCGCAGACGCTGCAGCGCCAGGCGGATCAGCTCGGGCAGTTCGCCGCCCGATCCGCCGACAAAGACCGCGTCCGGATCGGCCCAGGCGTCCAGGCCCTCGGGCGCCCGGCCGTGGACCAGGGTGTAGTGGCTGACGCCCATAGCGCGGGCGTTGCGCCCGGCAATGGCGGCGTCGGCGGCGTTTTTCTCGATGGCGTAAACGTGGCCGCGCGGGCACAGCCGCGCCGCTTCCAGCCCCACCGCGCCCGATCCGGCGCCAATGTCCCAGACCACGCTGTCCGCGCGCAACTGCAGGCGGGCCAGCGAGACGGCACGCACCTCGCGCTTGGTGATCAGGCCTTTGTCGGGCTGGCGCTGCTCGAAGTGGCTGTCGGGCAGACCCAACAGCACCTCGGCCGGCCGCGCACGGGTGCGCCACAGCAGCACCACGTTGGGGTCGGCGAAGCTGAGCGCCGCCGCCGCGCTGATGGACAGATCGGCCTGGATGCGCTCGTCGCTGCGGCACAGGCGCTCGGCCACGGCCATGCGCCAGTCGTCGGCCTGGCCTTCGGCCAGGATCAGGCGGGCGATGCGGTCGGGCGTGTTGTCCGGGCTGGTCAGCACCGCAATGCGGTCGTGACGGCGCAACGCCTGGGCCAGCGCATACAGGCCGTGGCGGGCGTCGGCGCCAGGCGTCCACTCGCCCGCATCGGCGGCATGGACGCTGGTTATGCCCATGTCCTGCCAGACCAGGCCCACGCGGGCGCAGGCGATCTGCAGCGTGGACAGATTGGGCACGATCTCCAGCGCGTCAAAGCACAGCCGTGCCGCCAGAAAACCCGCGATGCCGTGGCACAGCGGATCGCCCGTGGCCAGCACCACGCAGCGCAGGCCCTGGGCCTGCGCGTCGCGCACCCAGGCGGGAACCTGGGACAACGCCCGGGTGAGATCGTGCTGCGTGGCTTCGGGGGATATTTCGGGGGCAAACAGCGCCAGCGTGCGCGCCGCGCCAATCACCACATCGGCCTGGCGCAAGGCGCTCAGGGCTTTGGGCGACAGGCTGGCGGCGCCATCGTCCAGAACGCCGATCACCTGACAGCGTGGGGGGCGTGAATCAGCCTTCATGGCAGCTCCTCGAAATCCGGGGCGGACGACGCCGCCGTGATGCGGCTGCCGTCGAAATCGCAGACCAGCACGTCCAGGCGGAACTGCCCGGGGTAACGTGCGGTCACGGTCTGCACAACGCGCTGCGCCAGCAGCCGGTGAAACTCCTGGGCCAGGCCCAGCGCGGTCATGCGCTCGGCGGCAAAGCGCGCGGTTTCGGCCGCGGCGATGGCCGCGCACTCATCCGGCGGTGCGCCCGCTTGTGCCGCCAGCCCGGCCAGCAGTGCGGTATCGACTTCGGCGCGGTTGGCGTGGGTGATGGTCTCACCCTGGGCGATCTTGGTCAGCTTGCCGACCATGCCGCCGATGACGATGTGGCGCAGGCCCGAAGCCACCGCTGTATCCACGGCGTAGCGCAGGAAATCGCCCATCTGCACAAAGCAGATTTCGGGCAGATCGGGCCGCTGCGTCATGGCGAACTGCTCAGTGCGCCCGCCCGTGGTCAGCACCACGCAGCCCGTGCCCGTGGTCGCCGCCACCTGAACACCCTGAATGACGCTGGCCCGCCAGGCCGCCGTCGAATACGGTTTGACAATGCCCGTGGTGCCCAGAATAGAGATGCCGCCCAGGATGCCCAGCCGGGCGTTGAGCGTTTTTTTGGCCATGTCCAGCCCCTGGGGCACGGACACCGTGACCTCCAGGCCGTCGCACTCCAGCAGGTCGCCCGCCGCCTGGCGCACGTTGTCCTCGATATTGGCGCGCGGCACCGGGTTGATCGCCGGGCCGCCGACCTCCAGCCCCAGACCCGGCTGCGTCACCGTGCCCACGCCAAAACCGCCCAGCAGACGCACCACCCCGGCCTGGCCGGGCAGGCGGCGTACGTCCACCGTCAGGTGGGCCTTGTCGGTGCAGTCGGGGTCGTCCCCCGCATCCTTGATGACCATGGCATGCGCGGCCTGGCCGCTGGCGTCCACGCAGCCATCGTGCACGGCAAAACTCACCCCCTGGCCGTTGGGCAGCAGGCAATCCACTACGCCTAGAACAGCGCCATCGCGCAGACCCAGCGTGGCCGCGCGGGCGGCGGCGGCCGAACAGGCCCCGGTCGTGAAGCCGGTGCGGGTGCCTTTGGCGGCGGCGCTTTTCATGCGGCGTCGCGCTCCTGCGCTTCAGCCAGCGCCAGCAGCGCATGCAGGGCGGCCACCACCAGGGTCGAGCCGCCCTTGCGTCCGTCGATGACGATCCACGGCACGACAGCCTGAGCGGCCAGCATCGCCTTCGATTCCGCCGCCGACACGAACCCCACCGGCAGACCGACCACCAGCGCGGGGCGCACGCCCTCGTCCTGAATCAGCCGCACCAGCTCGATCAGCGCGGTGGGAGCATTGCCGATGCCCACCAGGGCGCCGTCCAGCAGGCCCAGACGCCAGGCCTTGCGCATGGCCTGAACGGCCCGCGTGGTGTTCTGCGCCCGAGCCTGCGCGATGACATCCTCGTCGCTGATGAACTGGTGCGGGACCACGCCAAAGTGCGCCAGGCGCGGGCGCGACAGGCCCACGCAGATCATCTCGACATCGGCCACCACGCGGCTGGCCCGGCTGCGCAGGGCGCGCACACCCGCGTCCACCGCGTCCGGGTGAAAGCGGGTCAGGCCGTTGAACTCGAAATCGGCATTGGCGTGAATCATGCGCCGCACGAGAGGCCACTGCTGCGCCGTGTAGTCGTGCGGCCCCGCTTCGCGGTCGATGATGGCGAAGGAATCGTGCTCGATCGCCTGCCCGGCGGCGGTGAGCTGTTCGGTGACGGTGTTGACGGTGCTCATGGATGCGGATGCGGGTGGGCGTGATCGTGGCCGTGCGCGTGCTCATCCGGACCATGGTGGTGCGGACCGTGGCCGTGCGCGGCGGCGATCTCGCGGAACTTGCACCCGTCGCAGGGCATGAGCGCCATTGCGCTGGACTGCGGCTGCGTGGTGGCCTGGACGCGCTCTTCCAGCAGCGCGGTGATCTCGGGCTCGAAGCCGAAGTAATCGCCCAGCCCGAAGCGCAGGCGCGGGTACTGACCCTGCAGGTGCTGGATCTGGCGCTGGATGCGCGTCATCAGGGTCCCGGTGAACAGGTAGTAAGGCAGCACGACGATCTGCGTCATGCCCAGTCGCTCCTGGCGCTGGACCACGCGCTCCAGGCGCGGCAGGGTGATGCCGGTGAAGGCGATGTCGACCAGTTCGTGGTCGCCCGCCTCGTGCAGCCAGCGCGCCATGCGGGCGACGTCGCCATTGGCCTGGCGGTCGCTGCTGCCCCGCGCCAGCAGGATCACGCCGGTGGTCACCGGGTCGGGCATGTCCAGGCGCTGCATCACCTGGCGCAACTGGCGGCGCAGCACCGCCAGGATGGGGTCGCAGGCGCCCAGATGCGGCGTGTAGGCGAAGGCCACCGCCGGATGGCGCTCCCGGGCGTGTGCGATGGCGTCGGGCACATCCATCTTGACGTGTCCGGCTGCGTTCAGGATCAGCGGCACCACCACCACGCGCTGGCTGCCGCGCGCGGCGGCGTCCAGACCGGCGTCGAGCAGCACGGGCGCAAATTCGATAAAGCACACCTCGATGCGCCAGTTCGGGCGCTGCTGGCGCCAGGCCTGCGCGAAGGCGTTGATTTCGTCGTTGCCGCCGGGCTCGCGCGAGCCGTGGCCGACCAGCAGCACAGTCTGTTCTGTCATGGGGTGTCCTTCTCCAGGCCCGGGTCCTGGTCTGAGTTGACGCTGGCTTTGCGGAAGCGGTGCGTGAAGCGGGCGTCGTAAAGCTTTGATTTGATGAGGCTATCCCAGTGACGGGCGCCCAGCGTGGGGCTGGCCAGGATCATGGCCTGACTGACAATGCCGGCCGCGCGGCACTGCGCCTTGAGGGTGTCCAGCGTGCCGCGCACAATGATTTCCTGCCCGGGCCACGAGGCCTTGTGCACCACCACCAGGGGCGCATCGCCCGGCCAGCCCGCTTCGCGCAGGCCCGCCTCGACCTTGTGCAGCAGGGTGATGCTCAGAAAAATGCACAGCGTGCAGCGGTGCCGCGCCAGCTCGGCCAGGCTCTCGCCGGGCGGCATGGGCGTGCGGCCTTCAACGCGGGTGAAGATGACGCTCTGCGTCACCTCTGGCAGGGTCAGGCTTTCGACCGCCGCCGCCGCCGAGGCCATGGCCGACGACACGCCGGGCACCACCGTCACCGGCACGCCCGCCGCGTCCAGCGGCTGGACCAGCTCGATCAGCGCGCCGTACAGGCCGGGATCGCCCGTCTGCAGTCGCACCACCACCGCGTGGCGGCTGGCCTGGTCGATCAGCCAGGCGGTCATCTGCTCCAGCGTCATGTCTTTCGAATCGGCGATGACACAGTCCTCAGGCGCCCAGCGCGTGGCCGCCTCGCTGACCAGCGATCCGGCGAACAGGATGGCACCCGCGCGGGCGATGGCATCGCGGCCCTTGACGGTGATCAGATCCGGATCGCCCGGCCCCGCGCCCACAAACCAAACCGTGCCGGGGGCGTTAGAAACCACTGTCATGCCTGCACCCCCAGCAGCAGCGCCACCGCTTCGGGCGACGACGGCATCCAGGCGTGAAAATAGCTGGCGCGCAGGCGCTGGCGGCCATAAACCGCTTCGCCCGGAGACGCCAGGCCCCCGCGCATCGCCTGCGCGTGATCCAGCGGCGGCAGCGCTGTCTCGCAGCGCGAGTAGTGGAAGGTGTGACCGCGCAGCGGCGCCACCCGGCCGTCCGGCGACCACTGCTGCGGCCCCAGCGCCGCCAGGCGCGCCTGCATCATCACCGCACCGGGCAGCAGGCCCCACAGGGCGTGGCTCTGGCCCGCCTTGTCGATCAGGGTGTCAAAGAGCGGCATCATGCCGCCGCACTCGGCCCACAGCGGCCGACCGGCGTCTACGTGGTCGCGCAGGCTCTGGGCACAGCGCGTGGCGGCGGACAGCGCAGCCGCGTGCAGTTCGGGGTAACCGCCCGGCAGCCAGACGGCGTCGGCGGGCGGCACGGGGTCATCCGCCAGCGGCGAGAAAAACGCCAGCGTGGCGCCAAGCTGGGTGAGCGTCTCCAGGTTGGCCGGGTAGATGAAGCTGAACGCCGCGTCGCGGGCAACGGCCACGCGCCGGCCGGCCAGCGGGCGCAAGGCGGCATCGTCAGAAGGCTCGCCCGAAGATTCTGGCGCGGGGAAATCCACCGCATACCGCTGCCAGTCCACCGCCGAGAACTGGCCCAGCGGCGTGGCCTCCAGCGCATCGGCCCAGGCGTCCAGGCGGGACAGCGCGTCAGGCAGCTCAGCCGCTTGCAAGAGGCCCAGATGGCGCTCGGGCAGGGGCGGGCCTGCGTCGCGCAGCACGGCGCCCAGAAAGCCCTCGCCCAGCGACTGCGCCACCATTTCGCCGTGGCGCGCGCTGCCCACGCGGTTGGCCAGCACGCCCGCCCATGGCAGGCCGGGGCGGTAGTGGCGCAGGCCGTAAGCCAGCGCGGCCAGGGTGTCCGACGTGGCGCTGGCGTCCATCACCGCCAGCACGGGCAGGCCCCAGCGCTGCGCCAGATCGGCGGCGCTGGGTTGGCCGTCAAAAAGGCCCATCACGCCTTCCACCAGGATCAGGTCGGACTGCTGCGCGGCGGCGTACAGGCGCTGGCGCACATCCGGCTCGCCCGTCATCCACAGATCGACGTTATGAACCGGGTGGCCACTGGCCAGAGCCAGCCACTGGGGGTCGAGAAAATCGGGGCCACATTTGAAGACCCGCACCCGCAGGCCGCGCCGCGAGGCCAGCCGCGCCAGAGCGGCGGTCAAAGTGGTTTTTCCCTGCCCGGAAGCAGGAGCTGCCACCAGCAGAGCGGGGCAGGAAACAGAAGGGGCCAACATGCCGGGATCCAGATAGCGCCGTGCGCCCTTCACCGAAGCAGCAGCGGCCGACAGGTGGCCGCGTTGCCGCAGTTCACCCCTTACTGGCCGGTATCCGGGCTCGCCGTGGTCCAGAAAATGCGTCTGGACCCGTCGCAATCGCCTTCCCGGAGCCGAAGCTCCAGTGGCTGTTGATTGCAGCGGCGCGCGGCACCCCGCGCGCACTGGCCTACCGTTGCGGAGACAGCCCAGATCAGGGCGGCAAAGCGCCCCTGCTGGTTCCCGTTTAACGCCTGCACCGCAGCAGCGGGCAGGCAGCACCAATGCAAAGAAGTGTAACAGCCGCTGCCGGGCAGCCCGGGTTTGTCCCTGGTGACTGTGCCGTCATCACGCTGTCAGATGCGACGAACACACTGTGAACACACCCAAAACCGGAGACAGACATGAGCCGAGAAGTCGTTATTGCCAGCGCCGTACGCACCCCCATAGGCAGCTATGGCGGCAGCCTGAAAGACATGCCTCCGTCCGAACTGGGGGCGCGCGTCGTGCGCGAAGCCCTGCAGCGCGCCAGCACCGCGGGCAGCGAGGTCGGCCATGTGGTCTTCGGCCATGTCATCAACACCGAGCCCAGGGACATGTATCTGTCGCGCGTCGCCGCCGTCCAGGGCGGTTGCGCGCAGGAAGTGCCCGCCTTCAACGTCAACCGCCTGTGCGGGTCGGGCCTGCAGGCGGTGATTTCGGCGGCGCAGTCCGTCATGCTGGGCGACTGCGACGTCGCCATCGCGGGCGGCGCCGAGAGCATGAGCCGCGCGCCCTACGCCAGCCTCAACATGCGCTGGGGCGCGCGCATGGGCGACACCGCGCTGGTCGACATGATGGTCGGCGCGCTGCACGACCCCTTCAACGTCATCCACATGGGCGTCACCGCCGAGAACGTGGCGCGCCAGTGCCAGATCAGCCGTGAGGACCAGGATGCGCTGGCGCTGCAAAGCCACCAGCGCGCGCAGGCCGCGATCGCTGCCGGTCGCTTCAAGGACCAGATCCTGCCCATCACCCTGAAATCGCGCAAAGGCGAGACGGTGTTCGACACCGACGAAAACGTGCGCATCGACAGCAAAGCCGACGATTTCGCCAAACTGAAACCGGTGTTCACCAAAGAGAACGGCACCGTCACGGCGGGCAACGCCTCCAGCCTGAACGACGCCGCAGCGGCGATGGTCCTGATGGATGCGGCCACGGCCCGCACGCGCGGCCTGCAGCCGATGGCGCGCCTGGTGGCCTACGCCCATGCGGGGCTGGATCCGCTGGTTATGGGTCTTGGACCTGTACCCGCCAGCCGTGCGGCTCTGGCGCGCGCCGGACTGACGATGGCGGACATGGATGTCATCGAAGCCAACGAGGCTTTTGCCGCGCAGGCGCTGGCCGTGACGCGCGAGCTGGGTATGGACCCGGCCCGCGTCAACCCCAATGGCTCGGGCATTTCGCTGGGTCACCCCATCGGGGCGACGGGTGCGCTGATCACCGTGAAAGCGCTGTACGAACTGCAGCGCATCCAGGGCCGCTACGCCCTGGTCACCATGTGCATCGGGGGTGGCCAGGGGATCGCGGCGATTTTCGAGCGGGTGTAAACCCGGCCCCCGGGCAACCAGGGCCTGTGGCATGCTGCGTGCCTGCTTCAGACCCCCGGGCCCGGACGCTGCGGCCCGCCGACACAAGGACCGCCATGCGACCCCGCCCTTCCCGAGCCGCTTCTGCCTGCCCAGTCTCTGCCCTGCCCCTGCTGATCGCCACGCTTGGGCTGACCGCCTGCGCCAGCCCCGGCCTGCCTTCCGGCGCCAGCGCCCAGCTCACCCTGCTGGAAACCAGCGATCTGCACGCCAATGTGCTCAGCTACGACTACTTCAAGCTGGCGGTTGACCCGTCCTACGGCTTCGAGCGCACCGCCACGCTGATCCGCCAGGCGCGCAGCGAATTCCCGGGCGCCCTGCTGCTGGATAACGGCGACACCATTCAGGGCACGGCGCTGGCCGATGTCGAGGCCACCGTCAAACCGCTGCCCTGCGGCCAGATGCCGTCGATCTACCGGGCCATGGATACGCTGAAGTACGACGCGGGCACCCTGGGCAACCACGAGTTCAACTACGGCCTGCCCTACCTGGACCAGATTCTGGGCAACGTGCTGGACACCGAAGGCCTGCAGCGCCGCTGCGCCACCGCCGGGCCGGGTGTGGGTTTCCCCGTGGTGCTGGGCAATGTCTATTCCAGCAAGACGAAGCAACCGCTGGTCGCACCCTACACGCTGCTCAAGCGCACTGTTGCCGTCCAGATCAACGGCCAGACGGTGCACAAGCCCATCACCGTGGGCGTGCTGGGCCTGACCACGCCGGGCATCCTGAACTGGGACAAGCGCTATCTGGAAGGCAAGGTTTACACCGCTGGCGCCGTGGAAACCGCGCGGGCGCTGATCCCGAAAATGCGTTCTGAGGGCGCAGACGTGGTCGTGGCCCTGCTGCACGGCGGCGCCAGCACCCAGCCCGACGGCCCCACTGTCGAGAACCCGGGCCTTTATGTGGCCCAGGTACCGGGGCTGGACGCGCTCTTCATGGGCCACCAGCATCTGCAGTTCCCCAAGGCGGGCGACAAGCCTGACCTGGCACTGCCGGGCATGGACAACGTGCGTGGCACCATCCACGGCGTGCCGGCCGCCATGCCGCTGTCCTGGGGCAAGGGCCTGGGGCTGGTTCACCTGGCGCTGCGCTGGGACGGCCAGCGCTGGCAGGTCGACAAGGACGCCAGCCGCGCCGAAGTGCGCACCCTCCGCACGGGCACCGGCGCCAATGGCAAGCCGACTTTCGTGGCGGCGGACCCCAGCATCGCACCGGGCGTGCAGGCGCAGCACGAGGCGACCATCGCCTACGTCAAGGCGCCCATCGGGCGCAGCGATTTCCGCATGAGCACCCAGCTGGCCGACGTGGGCGATCCGTCCGCGATCCAGATCGTCAACCAGGCGCAGCAGGCTTATGTCGCCGATTACATCAAGGCCAGCCTGCCGCAGTACGCCAGCCTGCCGGTGCTGTCGGTGAGCGCGCCGTTCAAATCCGGCTTCCAGGGCCCGGACGATTACACCAGCGTGGCGGCGGGCGATCTGGCCATTTACAGCGCGGCCGATCTTTACCTTTACCCCAACACCGTCTACGCGGTGAAGGTCAGCGGCGCGCAGATCAAGGCGTGGCTGGAATCGACGGCCAAGCGCTTCAACCGCATCGATCCGGCCAAAAAAGACGACCAGTGGCTGGTCAGCACCTTCCCGGGCTATAACTTTGACGTGTTCACCACGCCCGACGTGCAGTACCAGATCGACGTGACCCAGCCCGAGGGCGAGCGCATCCGCGCGCTGAGCTACAAGGGCGCGCCCATGGATCCGGCGGCGCAGTTCATCATCGCGACCAACAACTACCGCGCCACCACGAAGATGATCCCCGAACTGGACGGCCGCGCCACCATCTGGGAATCGCCCGACACCAACCGCGACGTGCTGATCGCTTACGTGAAGAAAACCGGCCAGCTCACCCGCCAGGCCAACGGCAGCGCGCGCAGCTGGCGCTTCACGCCCATGACCACGGCCGGCCGCGTGCTGTTCAAATCGGCGCCCGGCGCTGACGCCCTGGCGCAGGCAGCGGGCCTGGGCGGCATCACCGCCACCGACGCTGCTGCGGACGAAAAAGGGATGGCGACGTTCGCACTGAGTCTGAAGGACAGCCGGTGAAGGATGGGGGCGTCAAGCGGAGAGCTGGTCCGCATCAGGCCAGCGTTTCCAGCAGCACTTCAGGGTGTTTGCGCGCGATGCGGATCAGGGCCTGCGCGGCCCCCGAAGGCGCGCGACGGCCCTGCTCCCACTCCTGCAATGTCCGCCTGGAAATGCACAAAGCCTGGGCGAACTGGGCCTGAGTCAACCCGGTCTGCTGGCGGGCATCCGCCACCTCATTGGGCGCAACCCGGGTCACTCGGGCGGTCTGGCCTGCTTTCATCTGCCGAACAGACTGCAGGAGCTTGAGCCCCAGCTCTTCTCCGGTCATGCTGTCGGTGCTTGAGCGCTGATCAGTCATTTTCAAGGGCCTCACGAATGGATTTGAGAATATGGCCCGGGACCAGCGTACCTTACGGCAGCCACCGCTACCAGGAATCACATCCCCGGCCTCAGGGTTGCCAGCCAGCCAGACGCAGAATGCGGCGCGCTCCTCTTCTGCCCAGAGAGCCTTGGCATCTTCTGCGAAGGAAGGCGTTTCTGCGATGGTGTACATAATGTGAATTGTACGTCAAAGACGTATTTTGCTGGACTGATCTCCAAGCCGCAGTGTGACCTACCGCATCAACGGCCCCCGCATCGAGCTGCTGCGCGTCCTACACGGCGCCCAGCAGTGGCCCAGCACACCGCCGCCAGCAGCGATAATCCCCCCATGCTCACCCCTCTGATCAACGACCAGTTTCTGCGCGCCTGTCTGCGCCAGCCCACCACCCACACGCCGGTCTGGCTGATGCGCCAGGCAGGGCGATACCTGCCGGAGTACCGCGACACGCGCTCAAAAGCCGGCAGTTTCATGGGTTTGGCCACGAACGTGGATTACGCCACCGAGGTCACGCTGCAGCCGCTGGAGCGCTTTCCGCTGGATGCGGCCATCCTGTTCTCCGACATCCTGACCGTGCCCGACGCCATGGGCCTGGGCCTGAGCTTCGCCGTGGGCGAAGGCCCGCGCTTTGCCCGCACCGTGCGCACCGAGTCCGATGTGGCCGCGCTGGCCGTACCCGACATGGACAAGCTGCGCTATGTGTTTGACGCCGTCACCAGCATCCGCAAGGCGCTGAACGGGCGCGTGCCGCTGATCGGCTTCTCGGGGAGCCCCTGGACGCTGGCCTGCTACATGGTCGAAGGCGGTGGCAGCGACGATTACCGCGCCGTCAAGACGCTGATGCTGCAGCGGCCCGACCTGATGCACCGCGTGCTGGACACCAACGCCCGCGCCGTCACCGCCTACCTGAACGCGCAGGTCGATGCGGGCGCGCAGGCGCTGATGGTGTTTGACAGCTGGGGCGGCGTGCTGTCGCACCGCGCTTTCCACGAATTTTCGCTGCCCTACCTGCGCCAGGTGGTGCAGGGCCTGAAGCGCACCGATGCGCAGGGCCAGCGCATTCCCGTCATCGTCTTCACCAAAGGCGGCGGGCTGTGGCTGGAAGCGCTGGCGGACATCGGCGCCGACGTGCTGGGCGTGGACTGGACGGTGCACCTGGGCCAGGCGCGGGCGCGCGTCGGCCAGCAGGTGGCGCTGCAGGGCAATCTGGACCCGATGACGCTCTTTGCCGCGCCGGACACCGTGGCCGCGCACGCGCGCCAGGCGCTGGACGATTTTGGCCGCCCGCAGCGCGCCGACGGGGGCTGGGACGGGCATATTTTCAACCTCGGCCACGGCATCAACCAGCACACGCCGATTGAGTCGGTGCAGGCGCTGGTCCACGCCGTCCACAGCCACTCGCGCACCCTGCGATAACACAGCCGCCGCGCGCTGATGCGCCGGGGCTGGCGTCTGTCGTTTTTGTGCCGACTGGCCCGCAACTGCGGTTTTTGGCGTGATTTTGTGCTTGATGGCTGCGGTTTATCCCCAATATTCTTCGCTCACCACGCCGTCAGCAGCTTGGGTCACAAAGCGATCAAGCCAGATGCAGTCTAATCAGCAAGCCATTGTTTATAAAAAGAAAAATAAAATTTTGACAGATTTGTGAACTTTTGCTAAGCCAAGTTATACACACCCCGTCAACAGACATTCCCCCCAGTTCCCCCGATTGCTCACACACTTATCCACACCCCCTGTGCAAGACGCGGCGACAGCCCCATGAATCAGCCACTTAGCCCCGGTTTTGGCGACAGCGCTTCCGATTCGGACGGCAAGCTGGCGTGCTGGGGCGTGGCGGTGGACCTGCCCGCGCACATCGCGCTGGGTGGCGATGGCGCCTCAGTGCTTAGTTACCGGGGCGCAGCCGAACTGCAGCCCGGCCAGCTCGTGCGCGTGCCGTTGGGCGCGCGCGAGGTCAGCGGCGTGGTCTGGGAGCGCCAGGACACCCCTGCCGACGCCAGCGTCGTGCTGCGCGACATCGCCGCCGTGCTGCCCGTGCCCCCCATGACGGCGGACTGGTGCCAGCGCGTGGCGTTTGCGGCGCGCTACTACCAGCGCAGCCAGGGCGAAATCGCCAGCCTGGCGTTGCCCCCGCAGATGCGCCAGGACGCCGTGGACGCCATCGCCCGGCGCGTGCAGCGCTGGCAGGCCAAAACCGGCGCGGCGCCCAAGCCCGCACAGCTTGAAGCGCCGCGCACCCTGACGCCCGAGCAGCACGAAGCGCTCGCTGCCGTCCTCCAACCCCTTGACGCCAGCGCCGACAGCCCCGCGCCGCGCCCGCTGCTGCTGTTTGGCGTGACGGGCAGCGGCAAGACCGAGGTTTATCTGCAGGCCAGCCAGGCCGTGCTGGATCGGGGCCAGCAGGTGCTGGTGCTGGTGCCGGAGATCAACCTGACACCGCAGCTGCTCGCCCGCTTCGAGGCGCGCTTTGGCGCGCACCAGGTCGCCAGCCAGCACAGCGCGATGACCCCGGCGCAGCGTGCCGCGCACTGGTGGCGTGCGCACAGCGGCCACGCCCGCGTGCTGCTGGGCACGCGGCTGGCGGTACTGGCCTCGCTGCCGGAAGTCGGGCTGATCATCGTGGATGAAGAGCACGACCCGTCCTACAAGCAGCAGGACGGCGCCCGCTATTCGGCGCGCGATCTGGCCGTGGTCTGGGGCCACCTGCGGCGCGTGCCGGTGGTGCTGGGCTCGGCGACGCCGTCGCTGGAGACCTGGCAGCAGGTGCAGACCGGCCGCTACGCCTGCGCCACGCTGAGCCAGCGCGTGGGCAGCGACGCCTGGCCCGCCGTGCGCGTGCTGGACATGGATCGCCTGCCGCCGCGCGCGCAGGGCACGCCGCCGCCCGCGCTGCACCCTGATCTGCAGGCTGCGCTGGCCGACCGCCTGGAGCGCGGCGAGCAGAGCCTGCTGCTGCTCAACCGCCGGGGCTACGCGCCGGTGCTGGAGTGCGTGAGCTGCGGCTGGAAAAGCGCCTGCCCGCACTGCAGCGCCTGGCGCGTCTTCCACCTGGGCGACCGCACGCTGCGCTGTCACCACTGCAGCTTCACCGAGCGCGTGCCGCGTGCCTGCCCCGATTGCGGCGACCAGGACATCCAGCCCATAGGCCGAGGCACCGAGCGCCTGCAGGAGCAGGTGCAGCAGTCGCTGCCGCAGGCGCGCGTGCTGCGCATCGACGCCGACACCACGCGCAGCCAGGGCAGCCTGGCCGAGCAGCTCGCCGCTGTTCACGCGGGCGAGGTCGATATCCTGATCGGGACGCAGATGGTGGCCAAGGGCCACGATTTCCGCCGCATCACGCTGGTCGCGGCGATCAACCCGGATGGCGGACTGTTCTCGGGCGATTTCCGTGCGCCCGAGCGCCTCTTCGCGCTGCTGATGCAGGCCGCCGGACGCGCCGGGCGCGACGCCGCGCACATGGCCCGCGCCGAAATGTGGCTGCAGACCCACCACCCCGGCCATCCGCTCTTTGCCGCGCTGGCCGCGCACGATTACGCCGCGCACGCCGCCACACTGCTGGACGAGCGCCGCGCCGCCGGGCTGCCGCCCTTCATGCACCTGGCGCTGCTGCGCGCTGAAGGGCGCGAGGGCGAAGCGGTGGAGGCTTTTCTGCGCGATGCCCGCGAGGCCGGGCGCGAGATCGCCGCCGTCATCCAGCCCGCGCCCACGCTCTACCCGCCCATCGCGCCACCGGTGGCACGCGTGGCCAACCTGGAGCGGCGCCAGATGCTGCTGGAATGCGCCTCGCGCCAGGCGCTGCAGCACCTGCTGGCGCAGTGGCGCGCTCGCCTGGTCGCGCTCAAAGCCCAGCACAGGGGCGTGCAGCGCTGGGCGCTGGATGTTGATCCGCAGGGCATCTGATGCGCCGCACTGCTCTCGCCCTGCTTAAGGCGCTGGCTGCGTTCGCAGTTGCGGTCTCAGTTGCGGCTTCATTTGCGACCTCTGTAGCGGCGGCCGCGCCCACAGCTCAGCCGCCTGATCCCGCCGCGCAGCTTCAGCGTCTGGCGCTGCCGGGTGGTGCGGGCGATCTGCCTTTTTATGTCGCTGCTGTTCCCGCACAGACCATCCCACAGACCGCAGCCGTGCCCGTCCAGGCCTTCATCGCCGTCCACGGCTATCCGCGTGATGCGCAGGCCACGCTGCGCATCGTGCAGGCAGCGGTCGCGAAGGCGGCTCAGGCTGCAGGTGGGAAGCCGCCGCTGATCGTCGCGCCGATTTTTCCGGTGACCGCGCAAGACGCGCCGCGCTGCCGCACGCCGGGCGAGCCCGAAGCCCTGTCGGGCGACGCGCAGTGGCGCTGCGGCGGCTGGCTGGCGGGATCGCGCAGCTTGGGCGGAATCCCTCCATCGCACGGCATTTCATCGCTGGCGGCCCTGGACGCACTCGTCGCCCATCTGGCGCGGCAGTGGCCCAGCCTGCGCCGCATCACGCTGGTGGGATTTTCGGGGGGCGCGCAGCTGCTGCAGCGTCACGCCGCGCTGGCCGCCCAAGCGCCTGACGGGGTGACGCTGCGCTGGGTGATCGCCTCGCCGGGGAGCTGGCTGTACTTCGACGCCTGGCGGCCTGACTTGGGCCATGTTTCGGGCCAAGTTTCGGGCGACGATGCGGCCTGCCCGCGCTTCAACCACTGGAAGTACGGGCTGGAGGGCCTGCCGGGCCTGCCGGACCATCTGGCCGGACGCGATCCGCGCGATCAATACCGCCACGCCAGCATCGCCTATCTGGCCGGATCGCTGGACAGCGGTCCAGGCCCCGGAACCGCCGACGCCCGGCTGGATCACGGCTGCGAAGCGCAGCGCCAGGGGCCTTACCGGCTGCAGCGCGCGCAGGGCTACCAGGCCTACACCCGGCAGGTGCTGCGGCCGCTGACGCCCCAGCCTCTGACCGTGGTGCCCGGTTGCGCGCACAGCGCGGCCTGCGTGCTGGGCTCGGATCAGGCGAAGTCCGTGCTGTTTGCCGCAGACCCACCCCACTGAGGCCAGGACTACCGCCCCAGCCGCTTGACGTGCGGGAAAGCTCTGATAGACAATCCGCTTCGCCTTGAGGGGCGCTGCGACCTGTCCGATCAATTCCGTTTGATCGCGATCAGGCCAGGCTCAAGGCCTTGTCATCCAACGGCGCTCATTGCTTTGTCCGCTTTTAACCAGGGAGCATCGCCATGAGTGTGATCGAAACCGCCGTCAATTCCCCCAAAACCACCACCCAGGCCGCGTCTTACGCGATCGCCGACCTGTCTCTGGCCGCCTGGGGCCGCAAGGAAATCAACATCGCCGAGAGCGAGATGCCCGCACTGATGGACATCCGCCGCGAGTTCGCCGCCAGCCAGCCGCTCAAGGGCGCGCGCATCGCGGGCAGCATCCACATGACCATCCAGACCGCCGTGCTGGTCGAAACCCTGCAGGCGCTGGGCGCCAGCGTGCGCTGGGCCTCGTGCAACATCTTCTCGACGCAGGATCAGGCTGCCGCCGCGCTGGTCGAGCGTGGCACGCCCGTTTTCGCTTACAAGGGCGAAACGCTGGAAGATTATTGGGAATACACCCACCGCATCTTCGAATTCGGCGCCTCAGGCACCGACGGTGAAGGCCCCAACATGATCCTGGACGATGGCGGTGACGCCACCGTGCTGATGCACCTGGGCATGAAGGCCGAGAAAGATCTGTCCGTGCTGGACAAGCCCGGCAGCGCCGAAGAGAAAGTGCTGTTCGCCGCCATCCGCGCCAAAGTCGCCCAGGACCCGACCTGGTACACGCGCAAGAGCGCGCAGATTCTGGGCGTGACCGAAGAGACCACCACCGGCGTGCACCGCCTGAACGAGATGTCCGCCAAGGGCGAGCTGAAGTTCCGCGCCATCAACGTCAACGACAGCGTCACCAAGAGCAAGTTCGACAACCTGTACGGCTGCCGCGAATCGCTGGTGGACGGCATCAAGCGCGCCACTGACGTGATGATCGCGGGCAAGATCGCCGTCGTCTGCGGCTATGGCGACGTGGGCAAGGGCTCGGCGCAGGCGCTGCGCGCGCTGTCGGCGCAGGTCTGGGTCACCGAAATCGACCCCATCTGCGCGCTGCAGGCCGCCATGGAAGGCTACCGCGTCGTGCGTCTGGAAGACGTGGTCGAACAGGCTGACATCTTTGTCACCACCACGGGCAACAAGGACATCATCCGCCACGAGCACATGGTCAAGATGAAGGACCAGGCCATCGTGTGCAACATCGGCCACTTCGACAACGAGATCGAGGTCGCCTCGCTCGAGCAGTACCAGTGGGAAGAGATCAAGCCGCAGGTCGACCACGTGATCTTCCCCGATGGCAAGCGCATCATCCTGCTGGCCAAGGGCCGCCTGGTCAACCTGGGCTGCGCCACCGGCCACCCCAGCTATGTGATGAGCTCCAGCTTCGCCAACCAGACGCTGGCTCAGATCGAGCTGTACGCCAAATCAGGCGATTACGAAGCCGGCAAAGTCTACGTGCTGCCCAAGCACCTGGACGAGCACGTCGCGCGCCTGCAGCTGACGCGCCTGAACGCCGTCCTGACCGAGCTGACGCCCGATCAGGCCGCCTACATCGGTGTGCAGGTCCAGGGTCCGTACAAGCCCGACACCTACCGCTACTGATCCGCAAGGCGAGCACCATGACGACCCTCACCCCGTCGTCCACCGCCCGCCTGCGCGTCCCGGTCAGCTTCGAATTCTTCCCGCCGAACACGCCGGTGGGAGATGAGAAGCTGCTCCAGGTCGTGAAGGATCTGGGCGTGTGGTCCCCTGAATTTTTCAGCGTCACCTATGGCGCTGGCGGCTCGACCCGCGAAAAGACCCTCAAAACCGTCCAGGCCATCCGGGCCATGGGCATTGCCGCCGCGCCGCACCTGTCGTGCGTGGGCTCCAGCCGCGAGGATCTGGGCCAGATCCTGGACGGCTACCGCGACAGCGGCCTGGACCGCCTTGTCGCCCTGCGCGGCGACCTGCCCAGCGGCATGCAGCGCAGCGGCGACATGCCCTACGCTGCCGACCTGGTCCGCTTCATCCGCGAGCGCCACGGCGATCACTGGCACATCGAAGTCGCGGCCTACCCGGAATACCACCCCGGCGAGCGCTACGTGGCCCGCGACCTGCAGCATTACGCCGACAAGGTCAAGGCAGGCGCCAGCAGCGCGATCACGCAGTTCTTCTTCAACGCCGACGCCTACTTCCACTTCGTGGAGCAGACGCGCAAGCTGGGCGCGCACGCGCCGGTGGTGCCGGGCATCATGCCCTTCCACAACTTCTCGCGCATCGCGGCCTTCGCGCAGCGTGACGGCATCGAGATCCCGCGCTGGGTCGCCCGCAAGATGGAAGGCTATCTGGACGACACCGCCTCGATCCGCGCCTTCGGCCTGGACGTGGTCACGAGCCTGTGCGAACGCCTGATCGACGGCGGCGCCCCCGGCCTGCACTTTTACACCATGAACCAGTCGCCACTGGTGGGCGAGCTGTGCGGGAGGCTGGCAGGGGAGTAAACAAAAAATCCCTTCCAGATCAACACTCTGGAAGGGATTTGAGTCCGTAAATTCCGGAATGAAGTGCCGTAAATTCCGGAATCAAGCCAGTAGCGCGTCCACGCAGGCGGTGAGCGAATCGTGGATCTGGAGCTGGGGCCAGCGTTCGCGCAGGGCGTTCAGAGCCGCGTCGTCCAGGTGGCTGGCGCGGCTGATGCGCAGCAGGTGCGGACGGCAGCCCGCGCTGACGGCGGCTTCCAGATCACGCACGGTGTCGCCGATCACGGGCACCTGCGCGGGCGTGGCGCCGAAGCGGTCCATGACCTCCAGCAGCAGACCGGGCTGGGGTTTGCGGCAGGCGCAGGCTTCTTCGGGCGTGTGCGGGCAGAAAAACACCGCTGCCAGACGCCCGCCCGATTTGAGCAGCGTCTGGTGCATGCGCGCGTGTACGGCGTTGAGGCTGCTCATGTCCACCAGCCCGCGACCGATGCCCGACTGGTTGGTGGCGACCACCACGTGCCAGCCCGCGCGGTTCAGGCGCGCGATCTGCTCGGGCACGTCGGGAAGTACCTCGAACTCGGCCGGATCCTTGACGTGGTCGTCGCGGTAGCGGTTGACCACGCCGTCGCGGCCCAGCACGAGCAGCTTGACGTGTTTGGCGCCCGTCATCTCAGGCGCCCAGACGCGACAGGTCGGCCACGCGGTTCATCGCGGCGTGCAGCTGGCCCAGCAGCGCCAGGCGGTTGCGGCGCAGCGCTGCGTCGTCGGCGTTGACCATGACGTCGGCAAAGAAGGCGTCCACCGGCGATTTCAGCGCCGCCAGCGCCTGCAGCGAGGCGGTGTAGTCCCCACGCTCGAAGGCCGCTTCGGCCTGCGGTGCCACCTGGGCCAGCGCGGCAGCCAGCTGCTGTTCGGCCGCATCGCGCAGCAGGGTGGCGTCCACCGCTGTGCCGGGTTCGCCCTCGGCTTTTTTCAGGATATTGCCCACGCGCTTGTTGGCAGCGGCCAGCGGCTGCGCTTCAGGCAGGCTGGCGAACTGCTTCACCGCCTCCAGACGCAGGCGCACCTGGGCCAGATGATCGGGCTGCAGCGCCATCACGGCGTCGATGGCCTGCGCGCTGTACTGGTCGGCCAGGCTGGCGGCCAGGCGGTCCAAGATGAAGCTGCGCAGCGCAGGCGTCGGGTCTTTGATCAGGCTGCCGAACACGGCCTGGACCTCGTGCAGCAGCGGCGTCAGCGCCAGCAGCGGCAGACGCTCGGTCAGCATCCGGATCACGCCCAGCGCGTGGCGGCGCAGCGCGAAGGGGTCTTTGTCGCCGGTGGGCAGCTGGCCGATGCCAAACAACCCGACCAGCGTTTCCAGCTTGTCGGCCAGCGCGACCACGGTACCGGTGTGGTTGCGCGGCAGATCGTCGCCCGCGAAGCGTGGCTTGTAGTGGTCCTCGATGGCGATGGCCACGCCGTCGCGCAGGCCGTCGTGGCGGGCGTAATAGCCGCCCATGATGCCCTGCAGCTCGGGGAACTCGCCGACCATGTCGGTCAGCAGATCGGCCTTGGCCAGGTGCGCGGCCTGGTCGGCCTTGTGCGCCAGCATGTCCAGCTCTTCGCGCGCCTGCGCCGTGTAGGGTACGGTGGTGTCGCGCATGTGCTGCACGATCAGGCGGGTGATGGCGCGCACGCGCTCCACGCGCTCGCCCTGGCTGCCCAGTCTGTTGTGATACACCACTTTGTCCAGCCCGGGCAGACGACTTTCCAGCGTCTTTTTGCGGTCCTGGTCGAAGAAGAAGCGCGCGTCGGCCAGACGCGGACGCACCACACGCTCGTTGCCCTGGACGACCGCGCTGGCGTCATCCGGCGAGATGTTGCTGACCACCAGGAAACGGTGCGTGAGCTTGCCCGCCGCGTCCAGCAGCGGGAAGTACTTCTGGTTGGCCTTCATCGTCAGGATCAGGCACTCGGGCGGCACAGCCAGGAACTCGGGCTCGAACTGGCACAGCAGCACATTGGGGCGCTCGACCAGCGCGGTGACCTCGTCCAGCAGCGCCTCATCCTGAATGGGCGTCAGGCCCAGCGGCGCAGCAGCAGCGGCCAGCTGGCGGGCGATCTCCGCTTTTCTCTCTTCAAAAGAGGCGATCACGGCGCCTTCCGCGCGCATCTGTGCGGCGTAGCTGTCTGCATCCTTGAGCACGACGGGGTCGGCTGCGGCCTCGAAACGGTGGCCGTGCGTCTCGCGTCCTGCCGTCAGGCCCAGCGTCTGCACCGGCACCACCGCATCGCCGTGCAGTGCGACCAGGCCATGCGCAGGGCGCACGAAGTGGACGCTGCTCCAGCCGTCCTGAAGCTGGTAAGTCATCACTTTGGGAATCGGCAGTTTGGCCAACGCCTCGTCCAGCGCCTTTTGCAGCCCCGCCGCCAGGTCCACGCCCGGCTGCACGCTGTCAAAAAACAGCGCTTCGGCCTTGCCGTCGCTTGCGCGCTTGAGACCCGCGACCGCCGAAGCGTCCGCCCCCAGCGCCGCCAGACGCTTGAGCAGCGCCGCCGTCGGCTGCCCTGCCGCGTCCAGCCCGACGCTGACGGGCATCAGCTTCTGCGACACCGGCCTGTCGTCGGCGCGGGCGCGCACGCCCGTGACGTGCGCGGCCAGGCGGCGCGGCGAAGCAAACGCGGTCACTGCAGCGCCCGCATCTGCAAGGCCACTGGCCTGCAGGCTGGCCGCCAGCGTGGCCGCGAACGAATCGCCCAGCGCACGCAGCGCCTTGGGCGGAAGTTCTTCGACGAAGAGTTCGAGGAGGAGATTGGCAGACGTTTTCATCAGTTACTTTTGATAGATGTTGTTGGAGTCATGCGGCCTGCTGGTCCTGCGGCAAAGGGAGCTGGAATCGGCCTTCAACAATTCCCCTCACGGTGATGTCCTCATCAAGAGAATCCCAGCGCAGAGCAGCGCCATCCAGCCGCAGAGTCACCTCAGCGAGCTGGGCCGCACTCGCCTGGCTAAGAAGCCGAAAGCGGCTGGCCGGGAAACCGATCTGCCGCCCATCGCTGAGCTCCACGAAAACCACACGGTCATTGACCCAGACCCGCAAAGCGCGCGGATCGATTTCAGGGGCGGAAGAAGTCATGCCATTTCTCCAGGAATAAGGCTTCATTTTCTGCAACAACCGATTCAATCCGGCGCAGATCCTGCGCCTTGACACCCTGGCTGCGCGCCAGCCGCACTGGCGAGAGCCAGAACTTGCAATCGCCATCGCCAGTGTCCACATGAATATGAGGAGGCTCCCCTCCCTCGTCCGAGTAGAAGTGGAAACGCCAGCCCGACAGACGCAGCACCGTCGGCATCAAGCCGCCTTCTTCGCATTCTGTTCTTCGATCTTCGCCAGCGCCTCGTCGGCCCAGGCTTTGGGCGCCATGGGGAAGCCCAGGCGGGCGCGGCTGTCCACGTAGGCGGCGGCGACGGCGCGGGCCAGGTTGCGGATGCGGCCGATGTAGGCGGCGCGCTCGGTCACGCTGATGGCACCGCGCGCGTCCAGCAGGTTGAAGCTGTGCGCGGCCTTGAGCACCTGCTCGTAGGCGGGCAGAGCGAGCTGCTGCGCGATCAGGTGCTGCGCCTGCTTTTCGTGCGCGCCAAAGGCGGTGAAGAGGAAATCGGCGTCGGCGTGTTCGAAGTTGTAGGTGGACTGCTCGACCTCGTTCTGGTGGTAGACGTCGCCGTAGCTCAGGCGGCGGCCGTCGGGGGTTTCGGTCCAGACCAGGTTGTAGACGTTTTCTACGCCCTGCAGATACATCGCCAGGCGCTCCAGGCCATAGGTGATCTCGCCCGTGGCGGGCTTGCAGTCGATGCCGCCGACCTGCTGGAAGTAGGTGAACTGCGTCACTTCCATGCCGTTGAGCCAGACCTCCCAGCCCAGGCCCCAGGCGCCCAGCGTGGGGTTTTCCCAGTCGTCTTCGACGAAGCGGACGTCGTTCTTCTTCAGATCAAAGCCCAGCGCCTCCAGCGAGCCCAGATACAGCTCCAGGATGTTGGCCGGAGCGGGCTTGAGCACCACCTGGTACTGATAGTAGTGCTGCAGGCGGTTGGGGTTGTTGCCGTAGCGGCCATCTTTGGGACGGCGGCTGGGCTGCACATAGGCGGCGCGCCAGGGCTCGGGCCCCAGTGCGCGCAGGAAGGTGGCGGTGTGGCTGGTGCCCGCACCCACCTCCATGTCATAGGGTTGCAGCAGCGCGCAGCCCTGGGCGTCCCAGTAGCTCTGCAGGCGCAGGATGATCTGTTGGAGGGTCAGCATGATAGGCGCAGACAGTGTTGGATATTGGCACCATTCTAGGCGCAAGATCGTGCCCGGATCACCCTGCAAAGCCGCAATTGCCGGGCGTTCGGGCGCTCAAAAAGTTTGACGCCCATCCCCGTTTGCACGGATAATCCTTGGTTCGCTCCTGCTGGATAGCGCTTCTTTGCCTGTCCGGCCGGTTTTTCTTTGAAAGGATTCCCATGTACGCGGTCATAAAAACCGGCGGCAAGCAATACAAAGTGGCTGCCGGCGACAAGATCAAAATAGAACAGATTGCTGCGGACGTTGGCCAGGAAGTGGTGTTTGACCAGGTGCTCGCTGTCGGTAGCGGTGCGGACCTGCGTGTTGGCGCCCCCCTGCTGGCTGGCGCCACCGTGACGGCCAAAGTGGTCGAGCACGGCCGCCACGACAAGGTGCGCATCTTCAAGATGCGCCGTCGCAAGCACTATCAGAAGCGCGGCGGCCATCGCCAGCACTACACCGAAATCGAAATCGGCGCCATCGCCGGTTAAGCCCAAGGAGTAAACCACCATGGCACAGAAAAAAGGCGGCGGCTCTACGCGCAACGGTCGCGACTCCAAACCCAAGATGCTCGGGGTGAAGGTGTTCGGCGGCCAGGTCGTGTCGGCCGGTTCCATCATCGTGCGTCAGCGCGGAACGCGTTTCCACCCGGGTGACAATGTCGGCGTCGGCCGCGACCACACGCTGTTCGCCCTGTCGGACGGCACGGTCAGCTTCAAGACGGTCGGCTCGCTCAACCGTCAGACGGTGTTTGTGACCCCGGCGGCCTGATCCCAGGCCTCGCGGACACTTCCCCGAGCAGCCCCGGCCCGGACGTCAGTCCCGGTCGGGGCGTTTTGTTTTCAGCAGAGAATAACGCCATGAAATTTGTCGACGAAGCCACCATCGACGTCAGCGCCGGCAACGGCGGAGCCGGCTGCGCGAGCTTCCGTCGCGAAAAGTTCATCCCCTTCGGCGGACCGGACGGCGGCAACGGCGGGCGCGGCGGCAGTGTGTACGCCGTGGCCGACCGCAACATCAATACCCTGATCGACTACCGCTACGCGCGCCGCCACGAGGCGAAAAACGGCGAGCAGGGTCGCGGCGCCGACTGCTTTGGCGCGGCCGGGCCGGACATTCACCTGCGTATGCCGGTGGGCACCATCATTTCGGATTTTGAAAGCGGCGAAGTCCTGACCGAGCTGCTGACCCACGGCGAACCCGTGCTGATCTGCAAGGGCGGCGATGGCGGCTTTGGCAACCTGCACTTCAAGACCAGCACCAACCGCGCCCCGCGCCAGAAAACGCCAGGCTGGCCCGGCGAAGCGCGCAAGCTGCGGCTGGAGCTGCGCGTGCTGGCCGACGTCGGCCTGCTGGGCATGCCCAACGCAGGCAAATCGACGCTGATCGCGGCGGTGTCCAACGCACGCCCCAAGATCGCCGATTACCCCTTCACCACGCTGCACCCCAACCTGGGCGTGGTGCGCGTGGGGCCAGAGCAGAGCTTCGTCATCGCCGACATTCCCGGCCTGATCGAAGGCGCCAGCGAGGGCGCGGGCCTGGGCCACCTCTTCCTGCGCCACCTGCAGCGCACCCACCTGCTGCTGCACATCGTCGACATGGCGCCGTTTGACGACGGCGTCGATCCGGTCCAGCAGGCGCAGGCAATTGTCGAAGAGCTGCGCCGCTACGACCCCGATCTGGCCGACAAGCCGCGCTGGCTGGTGCTCAACAAGCTGGACATGATCCCCGTGGACCAGCGCGAGGCGCTGTGCGCCGGTTTTGTCGAGCGACTGGGCTGGACGGGGCCGGTGTTTCCGGTGTCGGCGCTGGCGCGCGAGGGGCTGCAGCCGCTGCTGCACCGCATTTACGCGCAGGTGGCCGAGGGCCGCGTACCCACCGAGCCCGATTTCGATCCGCGCTTTGACACGCCGCCTGGCAGCGAAGCCGGATCCAGCGACGGCACCGATGGCGGTTTCGTGCCCGACAGCGACGACCCGCGCTTCGCGCCGCGCTGATCCCCTCGAAGAAAGCGCCTGGCTTCAGCGCCCGCCCGAAGCGCGCTGGCGGCTGACCTTGACCACCAGCTCGCGCGCGGGCTGGCCGTGGCGCACCAGCCTGTCCTTCAGGTCGGGCGCCCAGTGCAGCAGCTTGTTGGCCACGGCCTGGCTGTCGACCAGCAGATGCCACTCGGTATCGGTGATGGGCCCGCTGCGCACCCGCTCCATCATGTGACCGGGCAGCACCTGGGCGATGATCTCCAGCGCATCGGTCGCCTCGTTCGCCCGCTGCATCAGCCGGCCCATGACCGGGCTGCGCGCCAAGGCATCGGCGATAGACACCGGCCGGAAAACCGGCACGCTGGGCAAAGGCAGATAGGTGGCAAGCCCGGTGGGCTTGGGATGCTTGGAAAGGGGCACGGTGGTAAACTCGGTAATTGGCCTTAATTTTGCCAGAGCCCGCGCACTGGTCTTTCCATGATCCCGAAACTGTTCACCTCGATTTTTGGCAGCCGCAACGACCGTCTGCTTAAACAGTACCGCAAGGTCGTGCAGAAAATCAATGCACTGGAAAGCGACTACGAAGCGCTCTCCGACGACGACCTCAAAGCCCGCACGCCCCAGCTGCGCGAGCGTCTGGCGGGCGGCGCCATGCTGGACGACATCCTCGTCGATGCCTTCGCCACTGTGCGCGAGGCCAGCAAGCGCGTTTTCCGGATGCGGCACTTTGACGTGCAGCTCGTGGGCGGCATGGTGCTGCACGCGGGCAAGATCGCCGAAATGCGCACCGGCGAGGGCAAAACCCTGACGGCCACGCTGGCGGTTTACCTGAACGCCCTGGCCGGCAAGGGCGTGCACGTGGTGACCGTCAACGACTACCTGGCCAGCCGCGATGCCCAGGAAATGGGCCAGCTCTACAGCTATCTGGGCCTGACGGTCGGGGTCAACGTGCCCGGCCTGTCGCGCGAGCAGAAGCAGGCCGCCTACGCCGCTGACATCACCTACGGCACCAACAACGAATACGGCTTCGATTACCTGCGCGACAACATGGTCTACGAGACCGCCGACCGCGTGCAGCGGGCGCTGAGTTTCGCCATCGTCGACGAGGTCGATTCCATCCTGATCGACGAGGCGCGCACGCCTTTGATCATCTCCGGCCAGGCCGACGACCACAGCGCGCTCTATCTGCAGGTGGACAGCCTGATCCCGCAGCTCACGCGCCAGATCGGCGAGGCCGATCCGCGAACCGGCGAAGGCGTCGAAGTGCCAGGCGATTTCACGGTGGACGAAAAAACCCACCAGGCCTATCTGACCGAAGCCGGTCACGAAAAGGCCGAGGCGCTGCTGACCGCCGCCGGGCTGCTGCCCGAGGGCCAGAGCCTGTATGACGCGGCCAACATCACGCTGATGCACCACGTGTACGCCGCCCTGCGCGCGCACCACCTGTATCACCGCGACCAGCATTACGTCGTCCAGAACGGCGAAGTCGTCATCGTCGACGAGTTCACGGGCCGCCTGATGGCCGGACGGCGCTGGAGCGATGGCCTGCACCAGGCCGTCGAAGCCAAAGAGCGTGTCGAGATCCAGTCTGAGAACCAGACCATGGCCTCGATCACCTTCCAGAACTACTTCCGCATGTACGCCAAGCTGTCGGGCATGACCGGCACGGCGGACACCGAGGCCTACGAGTTCCAGGAAATCTACGGTCTGGAAACCGTGGTGATCCCGCCCAACCGGCCCATGCAGCGCAAGGACCAGCTGGACCTGATCTACAAGACCTCGAAAGAGAAGTACCAGGCCGTCATCGCCGACATCCGCGAATGCCACGAGCGTGGCCAGCCGGTGCTGGTGGGCACCACGTCCATCGAAAATTCCGAGCTGATCGCCGGGATGCTGGACCAGGAAAAGCTGCCCTATCAGGTGCTCAACGCCAAACAGCACGAGAAAGAGGCCGGCATCATCGCCCAGGCCGGGCGTCCGGGCGTCATCACCATCGCCACCAATATGGCGGGGCGCGGCACCGACATCGTGCTGGGCGGCAACGTCGCGCGTCAGGTGCAGCTGCTGGAGGCCGACGAGGCGCTGGATGCCACGGACCGCCAGCGCCAGGTCCAGGCGCTGCACGACGAGTGGCAGGGCCTGCACGACAAGGTGAAAGAGCTGGGCGGCCTGCGCATCATCGCCACCGAACGCCACGAAAGCCGCCGCATCGACAACCAGCTGCGCGGCCGGGCCGGGCGCCAGGGCGATCCGGGCAGCTCGCGCTTTTACCTGTCGCTCGATGACGCTTTGATGCGCATTTTCGCGGGCGACCGCGTGCGCGCCATCATGGACCGCCTGAAAATGCCCGAGGGCGAGGCCATCGAAGCCGGTATGGTCACGCGCTCGATCGAAGGCGCGCAGCGCAAGGTCGAAGGCCGCAACTTCGACATGCGCAAGCAGCTGCTGGAGTACGACGACGTCTCCAACGACCAGCGCAAGGTGATTTACCAGCAGCGCAACGAAACGCTGGACGCGCCCGTGCTGGCCGAGCAGATGCTGGCCGTGGTCGAATCGGCTCTGTCCGACGTGGTGCGCCGCTACGTGCCCGAAGAAAGCGTTGAGGAACAATGGGATATCGCCGCGCTGGACGCCGAGCTGGCCAATGACTGGCAGCTTCCGCTGGACCTGACGGCCTGGCTGGCCGAAGGCGGCGACGTGGACGACAGCGACATCGAAGAGCGCGTGGTTCAGGCGGGCGTGAGCGCCTTCAAGGAGAAGGTCGAACACGTGGGCGAAGCCCAGTTCACGCCCTTCATGCGCATGGTTTTCCTGCAGACGCTGGACAACCACTGGCGCGACCACCTGGCCGCGCTGGAGCACCTGCGTCAGGGCATCCACCTGCGCGGTTACGCCCAGAAAAACCCCAAGCAGGAGTACAAGCGCGAAGCCTTCGCCATGTTCGGCCAGCTGATCCAGACGGTGAAAACCGAGGTCGCGCGCGTGCTGGTCACAGTGCGCATCCAGAGCGAGGCCGAAGCCATGGCCGTCGCCCAGCAGATCGAAGAGGCCAGCGAGCCGCGCGAGCTGCACATGATCCATTCGGACCAGCCCGACACCGAGATCTCTGATCCGGATGAAGATGATCTGGCGCCGCTGCCCACCGAGGCCACCCAGGCCGTTGGCCGCAACGACCCCTGCCCCTGCGGCAGCGGCAAGAAGTTCAAGCAGTGCCATGGCCGCCTGAGCTGATCCGCTGCCCCAGCCTGCCACCGCGCCCGCCCCATCCCTGCGATGGTGGCGGGCGCGGCCGTTTCAGGGCAGGGTCAATGGCCGGGTATCGGGGTTTTTGGCCCGGCTTTTGCCGCCATCGCGCACCAGGCGGCCTGCATACACTGCCTGATGCGGTGCCTGTGCCCATGCACAGGGCCAAGATACGCTGTTGCCGCATCGCCGCCACGGAGCCATGAAACAACGCCTGACCGATCTGCCCTTTGAAGAGATGCTCGACCGCGTGGCCCTGATGGTCATGGCGCTGGCGGGCACGCTCCTGCTGGGCATCTGGCTGAGCCTGATGGCGAAGAACATGCTGACGACCTTGAACGCCTGGGCGCTGCCCATCGGCGCCGTGGTGATCTGGTCGTGCGCGCTGGCCGGCCTGCACCAGCGGCGCCAGCGCCAGCACCGCTTCGCCGTCGTGGGCACCATGAGCGTGGTGGTTTTTCTGCCGCTGCTGACCGGTGCAGGCCTGCTGACCCAGACGCCGGGCCGCGAGCTTGTGGCGCTGTCCTGTTCGGTGATCTGGATTCCGCTGACTTACATCCTGGTCTTCTTTCTGGTCGAGCAGAAACTGGCGCTGCGCCTGAGCCTGGGCCTGTACGCGCTGTATGCGCTGTGCCTGATCGTACCGGCGTGGGGCATCCTGCCCGTCAGCAGCCGGGTCGAGATCAGCAACACCCTGATCGTCAGCATGATCGCCCAGCCCATGTACATCGCCCTGCTGCTGGGCTATTCCGACCTGAAAAAGCGCCACACCCGCATCACCCATCGCGCGCTGACCATGGAATACGCGGCCGACACCGACGGCCTGACACGGCTGTTCAACCGCCGTCGCCTGATGCGCGACATCGACCAGATCATCCTGTCCGATCAGGCCAGCCCGCAGAAGAAAAAGCTGGCCGTGATCCTGATGGACATCGACCACTTCAAATCGGTCAACGACATCCACGGCCACCAGGTCGGCGACGAGGTGCTGGTTCACCTGGCCAAGGTGCTGCAAAAGCACGTGCGCAACGGCGAGCTGGCCGCACGCTGGGGCGGCGAGGAGTTCATGGTGGCGCTGCGCGTGGTTCACGTCAGCGTGGCGGCCGAAGTCGCCGAGCGCCTGCGCGCCGCCATCCAGGGCACGGCCTGGCCGCGTGGCCTGCGCATCACCGCCAGCATGGGCGTGGCGCAGATCCGCCCGGGCGAATCTGTGGACGACCTGATCCACCGCGCCGATCTGGCGCTGTACACCTCGAAAAAGCTGGGGCGCAACCAAGTGTCGCTGTTTCATGACGCGATGGCCAAGGCCGAAGCCGACGCCCTGGCCGAAGCCGGGGAAGCCGCCAAAGCCCGCCAGGACGAGGAGGACGCATGGATGGCCAGCTGAACCGGCGCAGCATCCTGCCCGGCATGGAGGACGGCGATTCCGAGACCGACCAGGAGTCCTTCGAGCAGGTCACGCTGCGCGTGGCCGGGCACATGCTGATGGTGGCCGGCTGGGTGTTTCTGGCCCTGCTGCTGATCCAGACGCTGATGAACACCATCAACCGCGTCAACACGGTGGCCTATCCGGTGATGTCCATCACCATGCTGATGGCCTGGCTGCTGTCGCGCTGGCGGCCGCACTGGCGCGACACCATCATCACCGCCTGCGTGGTGCTGGTGGCGCTATATATCCCCTTCATCGTGGGCCTGGGCATGATGGACCAGCTGCCGCACCGGGAGCTGCATCTGCTGGCTCCGGCGTCGGTGATGATGCCCTTCTCTTACCTGCTGATTTTTTTCGTGTTCCGCATGCAGACGGCGCTGATGTTCAGCGCCGTGCTCTTTATTGGCTACGCGCTGGCGCTGGTCCTGCCCGTTTACGTTCTGCTGCCCGACTACGCGCAGGCCAACGCGGGTTTTTCGGTGGGCGTGATCCTGATCGCCCAGCCGGTCTACGTGCTGATGCTGACCACCTTCGCCTGGCTCAAGCAGCGCTACGAGAGCGTGCAGGTGCGCACCGACAGCCTGGAGATGGCCGCCGACACCGACGGCCTGACCCAGATGCACAACCGCCGCCGCATGACGCGCGAGCTGCAGCGCCTGCTGGGTTCGCGCACCACGCGCCCGATCGGTCTGCTGATTTTCGACATCGATCACTTCAAATCGGTCAACGACAACCACGGCCACCAGATCGGCGACGAGGTGCTGGTGCAGATGGCGCAGACCGTCAAATCCTGCCTGCGCGAAGGCGAAATCGCCGCACGCTGGGGCGGCGAGGAGTTCCTTGTGGCGATGCCGGTGAACGGTCTGGAGGATCTGCAGGAGATCGGCGAGCGCCTGCGCAGCAGCATCGAAGCGCAGAACTGGCCGCTGCAGCTGCCCATCACCGCCAGCTTCGGCGCCTCCGTCTGGGCGCCGCCCGAAACCGTGGACCAGCTGGTGGACCGCGCCGACCGCGCGCTCTACTCGGCCAAACGCTGCGGCCGCAACTGCGTGCGCGCCTATTCGCCGCACGAGTTCCCGACCGCCGTGATGATGGATTCCGAAATGGAGGCGCCGCTGCCGACGTGAATAGACGCTATTACCTAGCCGACTGCGTCGTCATGACAATTCCCCGCAAGGAGCTGCTTTCCTAGACTTCAGCCTATTCCTACAGGATGGAGCCAGGCATGGGCAACGGCGACTGCAGCACAAACCGACGCAGTTTTCTCAAGGCAATTCCGGTCATCACGGCCGGGGCCGCAGTGGCGCGTCCGGCCCGGGCGGCCGGGCCCGGTCAGGGCGGACACCACTGGGCCATGCTGGTGGACATCCGCCAGTGCATCGGCTGCCAGGCCTGCACGGTGAGCTGCTTCATGGAAAACGCAGTGCCGGAGAACAGTTTCCGCACCATCGTCTCGACCTACGCGGTCGAGCAGGTCCACCAGGGGAAAAAGGAAGTCGGCACCTTTGTGCTGCCCCGCCTGTGCAACCACTGCGACAACCCGCCCTGCGTGCCGGTCTGCCCGGTGGGCGCCACCTTCAAGATGCCCGATGGCGAGGTGGTCGTCAACGCCGAGCGCTGCGTGGGCTGCGCCTACTGCGTCCAGGCCTGCCCCTACGACGCCCGCTTCATCAACCACGAAACCGGCAAGGCCGACAAATGCACCTTCTGCATGCACCGGCTGGAGGCGGGGCTGCTGCCCGCCTGCGTGGAAACCTGCGTCGGTGGCGCGCGCATTTTCGGCGACCTGAATGACGCTGACAGCGAAATCAGCCAGCTGATGGTCGAGCACAAGGACGAACTGAAAGTGCTCAAGCCCGAAGCGGGCACGCATCCCAACGTGTTCTACATCGGGCTGGAACACGATTTCGCCGGGAAAGTCGAAGGCCAGGGCAGCCTGTGGCACCCGTCGGCCGAGCAGGAGTGATCATGGCCACGCACATCGTCGAAGTCATCAACATGTCGCGCGAGGTGGCCTGGCTGCCCTGGGCGGTGCAGTATTTCTTCCTGATCGGGCTGTCGTTCTGCAGCTTCGCCCTGTCGCTGCCGGGTCTGGTTCTGGAGCGCAGGAGCTGGCAGCGCATGTCGCGCCTGGCGCTGCTGGGGGCGCTGCTGTGCGGGCTGTGCGCGCCGGTGGCCCTGCTGTCGGACCTGCACCAGCCCGGGCGCTTCTACCACTTTTACCTGTACATGAACCCCAGCTCCTGGATGGCCTGGGGCGCGGTGTTCATCCCGCTGTACCTGGGCAGCCTGCTGCTGTACGCGTGGCTGTGGCTGCGGCCTGCGCTGCAGGCCATGGCCGACCGGAACGGTCCCGCAGCACCGGTGTACCGCGCCCTGGCCCTGGGCGGCACACTGAACCGGGCCGGGCTGCGTGGCGCGGCGCTGCTCACCGCTCTGGGCGCTCTGCTGGTCGCCCTTTACACGGGCATGGAGGTGATGGTGGTGGCCGCCCGTCCGCTGTGGCACACGCCGCTGCTGCCGCTGCAGTTTGTGGCCACGGCGCTGGCCGGCGCCATCGGTCTGGTGCTTTTGATGGCGCGGCTGATGGGGCAGGCACAGGCCGAGGACACCCGGCGCCTGAACCGGCTGCTGGCGATGGTCCAGGTCATCGTTCTGCTGCTGGGTGCAGGTTGGCTGGCGCTGGGCCTGACGGGATTTTCAGCCGTGCACGCGCAGGCGCTGGACGAGGTCGCGGGCTCGCTGCACTGGCGCATCACGGCCCTCTGGGCTGTGGCCGCCACCGTGCTGACCCTGGTGCTGGCCCTGCGCTGGCCGACCACGGGCTGGCTGACCGGCCTGCTGGCGCTGCACAGCGCCTGGATGATGCGCTGGACGCTGTTCATCGGAGGCCAGCAGATTCCCAAATTCGGGGCTGGCTTTTACAGCTACCACCTGCCACTGGGCCAGGACGGCTGGCTGGGCCTGATCGGGACCGCCGGGCTGTGGCTGTTTCTTTTCATCGTCATCACCAGCCTGCTGCCCTGGGATGACACGCCCGGCCCAGGCCGGACTTCAGGAGCTTGCGCATGACCTCGAACACCCGCCGCACCGTCCTGGCCGCAGGTGGCCTGGCCGCCTTTGCCGCCGGTTTTTCCCAGACCGCCGAGCGCATTGTGGACAAGCTGCGCGGCAAGGACGCGCCGCCCACGCGCTATTACGGCCTGGCGCCGGAGCCGGAATTCACCGTTGATCCCGCCAGCGGCCGGATCACGCTCAACCCCACCCAGCAGGTCAGCTACACTGGCTGTCTGGGCTGCACCACCCAGTGCGGCGTGCGCGTGCGCATCGACAAAACGAGCGGGAAAGTCCTGCGCGTCACGGGCAACCCCTACAACCCGCTGTCCACCAACCCGGAACTGCCGCAAAACGTCTCGGTGCTGGAGAGCTTTGTCTCGCTGTCGCGCCACGGCAAACGGGGGCTGGACGGCCGCTCGACCGCCTGCGGCCGGGGCAATGCGGTGCTGTCGCAGATCGATTCGCCTTACCGCGTGCTCAGCCCGCTCAAGCGCGTCGGGCCGCGCAACTCCGGGAAATGGGCGCCGATCTCCTTCGAGCAGCTGATCCGGGAAGTGGTCGAAGGCGGAGATCTGTTCGGCGAAGGCCCGGTCGAGGGCCTGCGCGCCTTGCGCGACCTCGATACACCCATCAATCCGGCCGCTCCGGAACTGGGTCCGCGCGCCAACCAGGTCGCGCTGATGACCAGCGTCAACGACGGGCGTGACAGCCTGGCACGGCGCTTTATCGGGGGCGCCTTTGGCTCGGTGAATTTTGTCCGCCACGGCTCCTACTGCGGCGGGGCCTGGCGCTCGGGCTCGGGCGCGGTGTTTGGCGATCTCAAAAAAATGCCGCATGGCCGTCCGGATCTGGAAAACGCCGAGTTCGTGATTTTCATCGGCACGGCGCCGGGCAATGCGGGCAACCCGTTCAAACGCACCGGTGCGCTGGTGGCCAAAGAACGCGCGACCGGCAAGCTCGAATACGTGGTGATTGACCCTGTGCTGACGGCCGCCGACAACCGGGCCGCCCGCCACCGCACGCGCTGGATCCCGATCCGACCCGGCACCGACGGTGCGCTGGTCATGGGCCTGATGCGATCCCTGATCGAAACTGGCGGCATCAACACCGCCTGGCTGTCCCACCCCAGCCTGAAAGTGGCACAGGCTGCGGGAGAACCGTCTTTCAGCAACGCCAGCTGGCTGGTCATCACCGAAGCAGGTCACCCGCGCCAGGGGCATTTCCTGCGCGGATCGGACCTGGGCTGGCCGGTGGCCGAGACCGATATCGGCACCGACGCGGACCCTGGCATGGTGCTGGACGCCCAGGGGCAACCGAGTGCGGCGGATCAGGCCAGCGGCCCCGCGCCCATCGAGATTCCCCCGACGCGGGTGCGCGTGAACGGCCAGGACGTGGCCGTTGAAACCGCCTACATGCAGCTCAAAGCCAATGTGATGCAGCGCAGCCTGGCGCAGTGCGCCGAAGACTGCGGCATTGCCCCCGAGACCATCCAGGCGCTGGCCGCAAGGCTGGCACAGCACGGCCGCAAAGCCTCGGTCACCGGCCATGGCGGGATGATGTCCGGCGCCGGTTTTTACAACGCGTATGGCGTGGCGGCACTCAACCTGCTGCTGGGCAACGTCAACTGGAAAGGCGGCCTGGCCATCAATGGCGGCACCTTTCCCTACGACGGGCCAGGCCCGCGCTACAACCTGGCGCACTTCGAAGGCCAGATCAAGCCCACTGGCATCCCGCTCAGCCGCAACGTGCCTTACGAGAAAACCACCGAATTCCGCACGCGCAAGGCAGCGGGCAAACCCTTCCCGGCGCAGGCGCCGTGGTATCCGAACGCGCCCGGCCTGTCGACCCAGTGGCTGACGGGCGCCATGACGGGCTACCCCTACCCGCTCAAAGCGCTGATCCTGTGGAGCGTCAACCCCATGTACAGCGTGCCTGGCCTGAAGGCCCGGCTGGACAAAGAACTGGCCGATCCCCGCAAGATCCCGCTGCTGATCTCGGTTGATCCGATGATCAACGAAAGCAACGCCTACGCCGACTACATCGTGCCGGATTCGATGCTCTACGAGAGCTGGGGCTGGACGGGCCCCTGGAACGGCGTGCCGACCAAAATGTGCACCGCGCGCTGGCCCGTGATCGAGCCGCGCATGGACAAGACCGCCGACGGGCAGCGCATCGGCATCGAGGCTTTTCTGATCGCGGTAGCCCGCGAGCTGAAACTGCCCGGCTTTGGCCCGAACGCCATCCCCGACGCGGCGGGCCAGCTGCACCCGCTGGAGCGCGCCGAAGACTGGTTTCTGCGCGGCGGCGCCAACGTGGCGTTTCTGGGCCAGTCGCCTGTGCCGGACGCCACGGACGAGGACATCGAAGCCAGTGGTGTCAGCCGCATCCTGCCGCACATCAAAACCACGCTGACGGACGACGAATGGCGCAAGGTCGCCTTTCTGTACACGCGCGGCGGCCGTTACCAGCCCTACGGCCAGGCGCAGGACGCCGACCATCCCGACTGGATGACCTGGCGCTTTGACAAAGCCCTGTGTCTGTACAACGAAAAGCTGGGCACCAGCCGCAACAGTCTGACCGGACGACGCTACAGCGGCAGTCCGGCCTGGCAGCCCCCGGCCTTCGCCGATGGCAGCCCCATGCGGCAGCATTTCCCGCAGACCGACTGGCCCATGCTGGTCGTCAGCTTCAAATCGCCGCTGCAGAACTCCTACAGCATCGCCACCCGTCTGCGCAACATCCGCCCGGACAACCCCGTCATCGTCCACGAATCGGACGCAGCGCGGCTGGGTCTGGTCAACGGCCAGAGCGCCTGGCTGGAGACCCCGGGCGGACGGCGGCCGTGCACGGTGCTGGTCTCGCCGGGCATCATGCCCGGGGTGATCGCCGTCGAGCACGGCTATGGACACCGCGAGCTGGGCGCACGCACGCACCGCATCGGCACGCGGGAGATCGCAGGCAACCCCGAGCTGTCAGCGGGAATCAGCCTCAACGACCTCGGCCTGCAGGATCCAACCTACCCGGGACGGATGATGTGGGTGGATTCGGTGTCCGGCACCGCGGTGCGCAACGGGCTTCCGGCGCGGCTGACTCCCGCCTGAGGGCTCGGGATCAATCGAGCGCGCGCGGATCGGCGGCCAGGATCAGGCGGGCCAGTTCGGCCGCACTGCGGATGTCCAGCTTGTCCATGACGTGCTGGCGGTGGATGTGCACGGTGCGCTCGGAAATATCCAGCGCCAGCGCCACGCGCTTGTTGGCCTGACCGCGCGCCAGCAGATCGGCCACTTCCCGCTCGCGGGGCGACAGGGTCTGCAGGCGGCGACGGGCCTGGTCGCAGCGCAGCCGCTCGCGCAGCATGTCGCGGCTGGTGCGGACCGCGCGGGAGACCGCGTCCAGCAGCACCTGGTCGCGGAACGGCTTCTCGATCAGGTCGCAGGCCCCCGACTTCATCGCCTGCACGGCCAGCGACACGTCCGCGTGGCCCGTGATGAAAATCACCGGCAAGGCATCGCCCCGGCCGGCCAGCTGCTGCTGCAGCTCCAGCCCGCTGAGCGTGGGCATGCGGATGTCCAGCACCAGACAGCCCGGCCGCTGCGGCGCAGGCTGGGCCAGAAACTCTTCGGCGCTGGCATAGGCCACGGCGTCCCAGCCTATGGAATCCAGCAGGAAAACCACGGAGCGGCGCATCATGGCGTCATCATCGACCACGTGGATCAGCGGGCTGGCGTCGGGATCGGGATCAGTCATGGGCGGGAAAAGTCGCAATGAAACACAGCCCGGCGCCGCCATCCTGCGGACGCTGGGCGACCAGTCGGCCCGCATGGGCCTCGACAATGGTGCGGCAGATCGACAGCCCCAGACCCAGGCCATCGGGTCGGGTGGTGAAAAAGGGCTCGAACAAGCGGGCCATCCCTGCGTCGTCCTGCCCGCAGCCGTGGTCGCGGACCGAGATTGTGCAGTGGGCGGGCTGACGCCCGATCTCGATCTCGATCAGGCGCTGGTGGGCTGGCAGCGCCTGCATGGCGTCCCAGGCGTTCTTGAGCAGGTTGAGCATCACCTGCTGGAACTGCAGCGGATCGCAGCTGATGGTCGATCCGGTGGGCCAGCTGTCGCGCACCTCGATGCGCGGCGCAGGGGCCAGCACGCGGACAAACAGCTCCAGCGCGTCCTGCACCATCTCGGGTGGCACGCCATCCTGACGCACGGCGCCCCGCTTTCGGGCAAACCGCCGGATGCGCTGCACGATGGCCCCGGCGCGCTCGGCCTCGCTGGCGATGTCCCGGCTGGCCTGGAGCAGCAGCTCGGGCGTGTAGCGGCCACTGTCCAGGCGGCGCACCATGCTGTGGGCGAAGTTGGCCATGCTGGCCAGCGGCTGGGTCAGCTCGTGCGCCAGCGTGCCCGACAGCTCGCCCAGGATGGACAGACGCGACAGGTGGCTGGCCTCTTCCTGCTGCGCCAGCAGGCGCTCGTGGGCGGCGTCGCGCTCGGTCAGGGCGCGCTGCAGATCACGCGTGCGGGCCGTCACCTGGCTTTCGACCCGCACCGTGTGGATCACCCACCCCACCAGCCCGACCGACAGCGCCAGAAAAATCCACCAGTAGCCGCGCAGCCGCGCCATCAGCGTGGTGTCGCGCAGGTAGGCATAGGGTCCGACCTCCAGCTCGCGGTACAGATCGCGCACCGGCTGGTAGTCGGCCGGGACCGTCCAGGACGGCCCATCGGGCAACGGCCGCAGGGCCAGCAGCGCCGCCGCCACCGATTTGGCCAGAGCACGATCGGTGTGGCGGAGGCTGATGAAGGGCCAGTCGGGATACAGCTGCGTCGACACCTGGCAGGGATAGCCCCCCGTGCGCTCGAACGACTGGGGCTCCAGCACGCGAAAACGCCCCGGGGCAATCCGCCCGGAACGGACCAGCTCTTCCAGCAGGCAGCCGCGCAGCACCGCCGCATCGGCGCGACCGGTCTCCAGTCGGTCCAGCACCCGCTCCATCGGGAAGCCGGAAAACTCGGTCAAAGACAGATCGTCGGCCTCAATGCCGCGCTGGTGGAGTTCGCGCAGGGCGACCAGATACCCGCCAAACGCCTGCGGGTCGGTCGCAGCCAGCCGCTGCCCGGCCAGATCATCCAGACGCTGCAAGTCATGGCGGGCCGCCAGCACCACCACGGCCGAGCCCACCGCCCGACCGGGCGACGGCCATCGCGGGTTGTCCAGCGTGGCGATCCGGCTGGCCCCCAGCTGGCTTTCCATCGCCGCGTATTGCCCGCCGTGGGTGATGACGAAATCCAGCTGACGGTGCTCCACCGCCTGCCACAGCGCGTTCAGTCCCAGATAGCGCAGCTCAAAATGATGCTGCGGCAAGGCCTGATCCAGCGCCCGGGCCAGAGGCGCCCAGTCGTGCTCGGCCGCCGCTTCACCCTGATAGGCCAGAACCCCGACGCGAACCTCGGTCCGGGCCCAGGCTGGGCTGGCCAGCAAAACCAGCCACACACCCAGCGCCACCACAAGCCGGTACGTTGCCCCCGATCGCATCTGCTGCTGCAGCCCCGCTCAGGCGCTCGCCCGCACGCGCAGCTCGAACCCCAGATCGTGCACCGGCTGGGCCAGCGGTGCTTCGCCGTCCATCAGGCGCAGCAGGCGCTGCGCAGCGCGCTCGCCCACCCGCGCGCGCGGGGTGTGGACGCTGGTCAGCGTCGGCACGGCAAAGGCCGCTGCGGGCAGGTCGTTGAAGCCGGCCACGGCCATGTCGTGCGGCACGCGCACGCCCAAGGCGTGGCACTGCGACAGCGCGCCCAGCGCCAGATCGTCGTTGCAGAAGAACACCGCCGTGCAGTCGGCGTGGCGCTGGCGCAGGCGCGTCAGCAGGCTGGCGCCCATGGCCATGCTGGAGGGGCGCTCGTCCATGATCTCCAAAGGTTCGGCGCCGGCCTGCGCCATGGCCTGCAGATAGCCCTGGTGGCGCTGCAGCACGCGCACATCCAGTTGCGCGCCCACAAAAGCGATGCGCCGGTGCCCCTGCGCCAGCAGGTGCTCGGTCATGGCGCGCCCGGCCTGCACCTGCGAGAAACCGACAAACTCGGCCAGCTCCGGCGCCTGCGTGACCGGATCGTCCAGCCCGGCCATCATGAACACCACCGGCAGCGCCAGGCTGGAGGCCAGCGTGGCGGCCTGTTCGGCCAGGTGGCTGCCCGTCAGCAGCAGGCCATCGGGCTTGTGCTTGAGGTAGTTGCGCACACGCTCCCAGTCGCCAGCGCCACGGTAGTGCGTGTTGCAGATCAGCATGTGGTATCCGGCCGTCTGCAGCACGCGGCCCACCGATTCCAGCAGGTCGATGAAGACGATGTTGCTCAGCGATGGCACCTGCACCAGCACGGTGCGGCTGCGCGCCGAAGCCAGCGCCTGCGCCGAATGGTTGGGCACATAGCCCATGCGGTCGGCCGCCGCGACGATGCGCTCGCGCAGCGCAGGCGAGACCTTGTGCGGCTGCGACAGCGCCCGCGACACGGTGATCATGCTGACGCCCAGGGAATCAGCAATGTCCTGCAACCGCACTGGCCGGTGGGCAGCGGCTGCGGCGTGGCGGGCCTGGCGGGTGGAGCGCGGCACGGTTTGCGGCCCTCAGGCGACCGCCACCGGAATCTTGCCGATCCGGGCCTGCCACAGCTTCGGGCCTTCGATGTGCGCGCTGGTGCCCCCCGAATCGACGGCCACGGTGACGGGCATGTCCACCACGTCGAACTCGTAGATCGCTTCCATGCCCAGGTCGGCAAAGCCCACCACTCGGGCAGCCTTGATGGCCTTCGAGACCAGGTAAGCGCTGCCGCCCACCGCCATCAGATAGGCCGATTTGTGCTTCTTGATGGCCTCGATGGCGACAGGGCCGCGCTCGGCCTTGCCGATCATGGCGATCAGGCCGGTGTGGGCCAGCATCATCTCGGTGAACTTGTCCATGCGCGTCGCCGTGGTCGGGCCGGCCGGGCCGACGACCTCGTCGCGCACCGGATCGACCGGGCCCACGTAGTAGATGACGCGATTCGTGAAGTCGACCGGCAGGCTCTCGCCCTTGGCCAGCATGTCCTGAATGCGCTTGTGCGCGGCATCGCGGCCCGTGAGCATCCTGCCGCTGAGCAGCAGGGTCTGGCCGGGCTGCCAGCTGGCGACCTCTGCGGGGGTCAGCGTGTTGAGATCAACGCGCTGGCTCTTGTTGTAATCGGGCGCCCAGTGCACGTTGGGCCACAGGTCCAGGCTGGGCGGATCCAGGTAAACCGGCCCGCTGCCATCCATCACGAAGTGGGCGTGGCGCGTGGCCGCGCAGTTGGGGATCATCGCAATCGGCTTGGACGCCGCGTGCGTGGGCCAGGTTTTGATCTTCACATCCAGCACCGTGGTCAGGCCGCCCAAGCCCTGCGCGCCGATGCCCAGGGCGTTGACTTTCTCGTACAGCTCGATGCGCATCTCTTCCAGCTTGTTGGCCGGACCGCGCTGCAGCAGCTCGTACATGTCGATGTCGTCCATCAGCGATTCTTTGGCCAGCAGCGCTGCTTTTTCGGCCGTACCGCCCACGCCGATGCCCAGCATGCCCGGCGGGCACCAGCCCGCGCCCATGGTCGGAACGGTCTTCAGCACCCAGTCCACGATGTTGTCGCTGGGGTTGAGCATGTACACCTTGCTCTTGTTCTCGCTGCCGCCGCCCTTGGCCGCGACGATCACATCCAGCCTGTCGCCCGGCACGACTTCCATGAAGACGACGGCGGGGGTGTTGTCCCGGGTGTTCTTGCGCTCGAAAATCGGGTCGGCCAGCACCGACGCGCGCAGCTTGTTGTCGGGGTTGAGATAGCCCCGCCGCACGCCTTCGTCGATGGCGTCCTGGAGGGATCCGGTAAAGCCTTCCCAGCGCACGTCCATGCCGATCTTCAGAAAGACGTTGACGATGCCCGTGTCCTGGCAGATGGGGCGGCGGCCTTCGGCGCACAGGCGCGAGTTGGTCAGGATCTGCGCGATGGCGTCCTTGGCGGCAGGCGATTCCTCGCGCTCGTAAGCGCGGGCCAGGTGCTGGATGTAATCGGCCGGGTGGTAGTAACTGATGTACTGCAGTGCGGCGGCGATGGATTCGATCAGGTCTTCTTGGCGGATGGCGGTCATGGACGGTCCAGAAAATGAAGCGGTGATGCAGCCATTGTAGGCACTGTGGCTGGCGCAGTGCTTGCGTGCCGCACACCGCCGCAGCGGTGCGCGATCGCGCAGAGCAGCGCCAGGGTTTACACCGAAGGTAAGCGGTTCGTAAGAGCCAGGGCCTAGCCTTGTCAGATACTTATTTCATTCCAGACCCGAACCAGGAGAGCCCAGATGAACGCCCCGACCACCCCCCAGACCGGCATCGTGAATCCCCCGGCGGCCTTCGCCAGCCAGGCCGCCATCGGCAGCATGGACGCCTACCGCGCCCTGTGCGAACGCGCCGAATCCGATTACGCCGGGTTCTGGGGCGATCTGGCGCGCGAGCACCTGGTCTGGAAGCAGCCCTTCACCAAGACCTTCGACGACAGCAACAAGCCCTTCTTCAAGTGGTTTGAGGACGGCCTGATCAATGTCTCGCACAACTGCCTGGACGTGCAGATCGAACGCGGCCTAGGCAACAAGGCCGCGCTGATTTTCGAAGCCGATGACGGCGCCGTCACCGAAGTCACCTACAGCCAGCTGCTGGACAAGGTGGCGCGCCTGGCCAATGTGCTCAAGGCCAAAGGCGTGCAAAAGGGCGACCGCGTCATCATTTACATGCCGATGTCGGTCGAAGGCGTCGTGGCCATGCAGGCCTGCGCGCGCATCGGCGCCACGCACTCGGTGGTGTTTGGCGGCTTCTCGGCGCAGTCGCTGCGCGAGCGCATCCAGGACACCGGCGCCGTCATGGTCATCACCGCGGACGAACAGCGCCGGGGCGGCAAATCGCTGCCACTGAAGGCCATCGCCGACGAGGCCCTGGCCAAAGACTGCCCCAGCGTGCGCACCATGCTGGTCTACAAGCGCACCGCCAGCGACCAGGTCGCCTACCAGGCCGGTCGCGATCTGGACATGCTGGCCGAAATGGCCCAGCAGAGCGCGGTCTGCGAGCCCGAATGGGTCAGCGCAGAGCATCCGCTTTTCCTGCTCTACACCAGCGGCTCGACCGGCAAGCCCAAAGGCGTGCAGCACAGCACCGGAGGCTACCTGCTGCAGGCCAAACTCAGCATGCTGTGGACCTTCGACCTGAAGCCCAGCGACGTCTTCTGGTGCACCGCCGACATCGGCTGGGTCACCGGCCACAGCTACATCACCTACGGCCCGCTGGCCTGCGGCGCCACCGAAATCGTCTTCGAAGGCATCCCCACCTACCCCAACGCCGGGCGCTTCTGGGACATGATCCAGCGCCACAAGGCCACGATTTTCTACACCGCGCCCACGGCCATCCGCTCGTTGATCAAGGCCGCCGAGGCCGACGAAAAAATCCACCCGCGCTCCTTCGATCTGTCCAGCCTGCGCCTGCTGGGTTCGGTGGGTGAACCCATCAACCCCGCTGCGTGGACCTGGTACCACGAGAACGTTGGTGGTGGCCGCTGCCCCATCGTCGACACCTTCTGGCAGACCGAAAGCGGCGCCCACCTCATCACCCCGCTGCCGGGCGCCACGCCGCTGGTGCCGGGTTCGTGCACGCTGCCCTTCCCGGGCATCATGGCCGCCGTGGTCGATGAAACGGGCAAGGACGTGCCTTGGGGCCAGGGCGGTATCCTGGTCGTGAAAAAGCCGTGGCCCAGCCTGATGCGCACCGTCTGGGGCGACCCGGAGCGCTTTAAAAAGAGCTACTTCCCCGAGGATTTCAAGGGCGAGTTCTACCTGGCGGGCGACGGCGCGGTGCGCGATCCGGACACCGGCTACTTCACCATCACCGGGCGCATGGACGATGTGCTGAACGTCTCCGGCCACCGCATGGGCACGATGGAGATCGAATCCGCGCTGGTCAGCTGCACCGAGCTGGTCGCCGAAGCCGCCGTGGTCGGCCGCCCGGACGACACCACGGGCGAGGCCATCTGCGCCTTTGTGGTGCTCAAGCGCCCCCGTCCCACGGGCGACGAGGCCAGACAGATCGCCAACGAGCTGCGCAACTGGGTGGCCAAGGAGATCGGCCCCATCGCCAAGCCCAAGGACATCCGCTTCGGCGACAACCTGCCCAAGACGCGCAGCGGCAAGATCATGCGCCGCCTGTTGCGCTCGATCGCGCGCGGCGAAGCCGTCACCCAGGACACCAGCACGCTGGAAAACCCGGCCATCCTGGACCAGCTGACCGAGCGCGTCTGATCCCGGCCTGAGCGATCGTCTCCGCCCGGGCCCTGCGGCCCAAGGTGGAGTGTCTGTGTCGGACAAACCTTGTGCCCGCCCGCCGTGGCGGGCACAATCGTTCCGGGCCACCCTGCGGTGGTTTTTCCATTCACAACGACAAAAAAACAGGTCCCGTCATGATTCAGCCGCCTTCCGCCGTGTCCCGCCTTGATCAGGTCACCCTGGACGACGACAGCCAGGAACCCATCATGGTCAGCTCGGGCAAACACGCCGACCTGCCACCTGGCGTGAAAGCCGACGAAGCCATCAACCCCGACTGGCCCGGCCGCACCAGCTACCCCTATCTGCACCGTCTGTCGCGCAAAAGCTACGAAGACCAGAAGCTGCAGCTGCAGGTCGAGCTGCTCAAGCTCCAGGCCTGGGTCAAGGCCACCGGCCAGCGCGTGATGGTGCTCTTCGAAGGCCGCGACGCGGCGGGCAAGGGCGGCGCGATCAAACGCTTCATGGAACACCTCAACCCACGGGGTGCGCGCGTGGTGGCGCTGTCCACGCCCACCGAGCTCGAAAAGGGCCAGTGGTACTTCCAGCGCTACGTGCAGCATTTCCCCTCGCAGGGCGAGATCGTGCTTTTTGATCGCAGCTGGTACAACCGCGCCGGGGTCGAGCGCGTCATGGGCTTCTGCACCGACGAGCAGTACCAGATGTTCATGCGCCACGTCCCGGAACTCGAGCGCCAGTGGGTGGAAAGCGGCGTGCACCTGTTCAAGTTCTGGTTCTCGGTCAGCCGCGAAGAGCAGATCCGCCGCTTCAAACAGCGCCGCGATGATCCGCTGAAATCCTGGAAGCTCAGCCCCATCGACCTGGCCTCGCTGGACAAATGGGACGACTACACCCGCGCCAAAGAAGCCATGTTCTCGCGCACCGACACCGGCGCTGTGCCCTGGACGGTCATCAAATCCGACTGCAAGAAGCGCGCCCGCCTCAACGCCATGCGCGTGCTGCTGGACCGTCTGCCCTACGACAGCAAGGACATCCGCCGCATTGGCTCGGTCGACCTGCGTCTGGTCGGCCGCCCCCAGGGCATCGACGGCTGACCGGCCGCCGGACAGCGCCACACCACATCGCGCTTGGCACAGGCATTGCCTGACGCTATAATGCGCGGTTTATTGCACGCCCGGGGCCCAGCCACCGGGCGGTCTCTTATCTGATCCGTTCAGGAGCCTGACATGGCCGTTCAACAAAACAAGAAATCGCCGTCCAAGCGCGGCATGCACCGCTCGCACAATGCCCTGAGCACGCCGGGAACCGGCATCGAGCCGACCACGGGCGAAGTGCACCTGCGCCACCACATCAGCCCCAACGGCATCTACCGTGGGCGCAAGGTGATCAAAACCCGCGACGACGCCTGATTCCCCCGGATTCGTGGGCGCGCTGGATCCCACTGCTGTCCCGGCCAGCGTGAGCGCCATGTGCGCCCGTGGTGCGACAGTGGCCGTCGATCTGATGAGCGGCGATGCGGGCGCGCAAGCGGCCCTGCCAGCCTGTCTGGCGCTGCTGCAGGCCCGCCCGCTGTCACGCGTGGTGCTGGTTGGCACCACGGATGCCCTGCGGGCCACCGAAGCGTGGCCGGCCGAGGTCCAGACGCGCGTGCGCTGCGTTACCGCCACCGAGGTCGTCACCATGGACGACTCCATCGAGGTGGCGCTGCGGCGCAAGAAAAACGCCTCGCTGCGCGTGGCCATCGAACAGCTCAAGGCCGATCCGGCCAGCGGCACGATGGCGGATGTGTGCGTTTCAGCAGGCAACACCGGCGCGCTGATGGCTGTGGCGCGTTATGTGCTCAAGACGATGCCTGGCATCGACCGACCGGCCATCGCCACCGTCATGCCCAACGACCGCAACGGGGACACCACCGTGCTGGATCTGGGTGCCAACGTGGACTGCACGCCCGAGCATCTGCTGCAGTTTGCCCTGATGGGCAGCGCGCTGGTCACCGCGGTGGACGACATCCCCGCGCCCAGCGTCGGTCTGCTCAACATCGGCGAAGAGATGATCAAGGGCAGCGACACCATCAAGCGCGCGGGCGAACTGCTGCGCGAGGCGGGCGAGCGCGGCTGGATCCACTTCATCGGCAACGTCGAAGGCAACGACATTTTCAAGGGCACGGCCCGCGTCGTGGTCTGCGACGGCTTTGTCGGCAACGTGGCCCTGAAAGCGTCCGAAGGGCTGGCGCGCATGATCAGCGCCATGCTGCGCGAAGAGTTCTCGCGCAGCCCGCTGACCAAGCTGGCCGCGCTGGCCGCCATGCCGGTGCTGAACCGCTTCCGCCAGCGCGTCGACCCGCGCCGCTACAACGGCGCCGCCCTGCTGGGCCTGCGCGGCCTCGTGTTCAAGAGCCACGGCAGCGCCGACGCTTTTGCGTTCGAGAACGCACTGCTGCGCGCCCACGACGCCGCCAGCCACCAGCTGCTGGACCGCATCCAGGCCTGCATTCACGACAGCCTGGCGCCCGCCGCCCCGATTCCTGCCGGACCCGACAGCGTCATGCCTGCGGCGTGAGGCCGTCGCCCGGTTTTCCAAGGCCCGCCCCGAAAGACACCGCATGCGCTCCGCCCCCCACGCCCGTCTGACCGGCACCGGTTCCTGCCTGCCCGAGCAGCGTCTGAGCAACCAGGATCTGGTCGAGCGCCTGGCCGCACGCGGGGTCGAGACCTCGGACGACTGGATCGTCGAGCGCACCGGCATCCGCTTCCGCCACTTCGCCGCCGAATCCCAGACCACCAGCGATCTGGCGCTGACCGCCGCGCAGCGCGCGCTGGACGACGCAGGTGTGGCGGCGAGCGATCTGGATCTCATCATCGTGGCCACGTCCACACCGGACATGGTTTTCCCCTCGACCGCCTGCCTGCTGCAGGCCAAGCTGGGCGCTTCAGGCGGCGCGGCGTTTGACGTGCAGGCCGTCTGCACCGGCTTCATCTACGCCATTTCGGTGGCCGACGCCATGATCCGCAGCGGCGCAGCACGCACCGCGCTGGTTGTGGGCGCCGAGACCTTCTCCCGCCTGCTGGATTTCGACGACCGCGGCACCTGCGTCCTTTTCGGCGACGGCGCCGGGGCGGTGGTGCTGCAGGCCAGCGACACGCCGGGCATCCTCTCGACCACGCTGCACGCCGACGGCCAGCACGCGCCCATCCTGTGCGTGCCCGGCCAGGTGCGCGGCGGCGCCGTCCAGGGCCACGCCCTGCTGACCATGGACGGCCAGGCCGTCTTCAAGCTGGCCGTCAACCTGCTGGACCAGGCCGCCCGCGAGGTGCTGGATCAGGCCGGCCTGACCACCGCCGACGTCGACTGGCTGGTGCCGCACCAGGCCAACATCCGCATCATGCAAAGCACGGCGCGCAAGCTGCGCCTGGGCATGGACAAGGTCATCGTCACCGTGGACCAGCACGGCAACACCTCGGCCGCCTCGATTCCGCTGGCGCTGGACGCCGGGCGTCGCGACGGCCGCCTGAAGGCGGGGCAGCGCGTGCTGCTGGAAGGCGTGGGCGGCGGTTTCACCTGGGGCGCAGCGCTGCTGCAGCTCTGAGCACACGAAAGAATCCCATGACACAGAACGCTTCCGTCGCCACTTTGGCTTTTGTTTTTCCCGGCCAGGGCTCGCAGTCGGTGGGCATGCTGGACGCCTGGGGGGATGACCCCGTGGTGCAGGCCACCCTGCGCGAGGCCAGCGATGCGCTGGGAGAAGACCTGGGCGCCCTGATCGCGCAAGGCCCCAAAGATCAGCTAGACCTCACGACAAACACCCAGCCCGCCATGCTGACTGCCGCCGTGGCCTGCTGGCGCGTGTGGCTGGCGCGCGGCGGTGCGCGGCCGGCCGCCGTAGCCGGACATTCGCTGGGCGAGTACACCGCCCTCGTGGCCGCTGGCGTGCTGACGCTGGCCCAGGCCGTGCCGCTGGTGCGCCTGCGCGCGCAGGCCATGCAGGAGGCCGTCCCCGTGGGCCAGGGCGCCATGGCCGCCATCCTGGGGCTGGATGCTGATGGGGTCAGCGCCACCTGCCAGCAGGTCGCGGCGCAGTCGGGCGAAGTGGTCGAGGCCGTCAACTTCAACGACCCCAAACAGACCGTGATCGCGGGCAGCGTCGCCGGGGTGGCGCTGGGCTGCGAAGCCCTGAAAGCTGCCGGGGCCAAACGCGCCCTGCCGCTGCCGGTGTCGGCGCCCTTCCACTCCAGCCTGATGCAGCCGGCCGCCGAGCGCCTCAAGGCCGCGCTGGCTCAGGTCCAGCTGGCCGCGCCGCAGATCGCCGTCGTCAACAACATCGACGCCGCCGTCGAAACCGACCCGGAACGCATCCGCGACGCGCTGGTCCGCCAGGCCGCAGGCGCCGTGCAGTGGGTGCGCTGCGTGCAGGCCCTGCAGGCCCGGGGTGTGACGACCACGGTCGAATGCGGCCCCGGCAAGGCGCTGTCCGGCATGGTCAAGCGCATCGCCCCCGACATGGTCACGCTGAACGTGGCCGACCCCGACAGCCTGGCCGCCACGCAGGCCGCCGTGGCCTGAACGGGCTTCACTCGACCCCGGAGCAGATTCCATGACAGACCCCCGACCCCACGCCCTGGTCACCGGCGCCTCGCGCGGCATCGGCCAGGCCATCGCCCTGAAACTGGCGCAGGACGGCTACGCCGTGACCGGCACCGCAACCACCGAAGCGGGCGCTGCGGCCATCGGGCAGGCGCTGGCCCAGTGGCCCGGCTGCACAGGCGCCGTGCTGCAGGTGCAGGACAGCAGCGAAGTGCTGCAGGCCTTTGTGCAGGACATCGAAGCCCGTCAGGGGCCACTGGCGGTGCTGGTCAACAACGCAGGCATCACCCGCGACCAGCTGGCCCTGCGCCTGAAAGACGACGACTGGGACGCCGTCATCGCCACCAACCTGAGCGCCGTCTTTCGCCTGAGCCGCGCCGTCATCAAGGGCATGGTGCGCCAGCGCCAGGGCCGCATCATCAACATCACGTCCGTTGTGGGCGCCATGGGCAACGCGGGCCAGGCCAATTACGCCGCCGCCAAGGCCGGTGTGGCCGGAATGACGCGGGCGCTGGCCCGCGAACTGGCCGGGCGCAACATCACCGTCAACTGCGTGGCGCCGGGCTTCATCCAGACCGACATGACCGAGGTGCTGCCCGAAGCCCAGAAAGACGCGCTGCGCCAGCAGGTGCCGCTGGGCCGCCTGGGACAGCCTCAGGAAATCGCGGCGGCCGTGGCCTTTCTGGCCTCGCCGGGCGCTGCTTACATCACCGGCATCGAGCTGCCCGTCAACGGCGGCATGCTGATGAGCTGATCCCCCCGTCAAAGGGGCGGATCAAACCCGCTAGAATAGCTTTCATTTTTCAAACCACTCCCGGAGGAGTCATGAGCGACATCGAAACACGAGTCAAGAAAATCATTGCCGAACAACTGGGCGTGCCCGAGGCAGACGTCACCAACGAAAAAGCCTTTGTGGCCGATCTCGGCGCTGATTCGCTCGACACCGTGGAACTGGTGATGGCGCTGGAAGACGAGTTCAGCATCGAGATTCCCGACGAAGAAGCCGAGAAGATCACCACCGTGCAGCTGGCGATCGACTACGCCCTGGCCCATCACAAGGCCTGAGCGCGTCCAGCGCCCCTGCAAGAGCCCGGCCCACCGCCAGGCTCTTTTGGTTTTATTGCAAAGAAGGTGACAGACATGAGCCGACGTCGCGTCGTCATCACGGGGCTTGGCGTGCTCAGCCCCGTGGGCAACACCGTAGATGAGGCCTGGAGCACGCTCCTGGCCGGCCGCTCGGGCATTGCCCCCATCACGCGCTTCGACGCCAGCGGCATGCCCGTGCGCTTCGCGGGCGAGGTGAAGGGTTTCGAGGTCGAGCGCTACATGCCGGCCAAAGAAGCGCGGCACATGGACATCTTCATCCAGTACGGCATGGCGGCCGCCATCCAGGCGGTCGAAGACAGCGGACTGCTGGCTACGCCGCTGTCCGAATCCGAGCTGGAGCGCGTCGCCTGCCTGATCGGCTCGGGCATCGGCGGCCTGCCCATGATCGAGGCCACGGCGGCCGAGCTGACGACCCGTGGTCCGCGCCGCGTGTCGCCCTTCTTCGTGCCCGCCAGCATCATCAACATGATCTCGGGCCACGTGTCGATCCGCTACGGCTTCACCGGCCCCAACCTGGCGATTGCCACCGCCTGCACCACCGGCCTGCACAGCATCGGCATGGCCGCGCGCATGATCGAGTACGGCGATGCCGACGTGGTCGTCGCGGGCGGCGCCGAGAGCACCATCTGCGGCCTGGGCGTGTCGGGTTTTGCTGCGGCGCGCGCGCTGTCGGCCAACAACGACAACCCCGAAGGCGCGTCCTGCCCCTGGGACAAAAAGCGCGACGGTTTCGTCCTGGGCGAAGGCGCTGGCGTGGTCGTTCTGGAAGATTACGAGCGGGCCCTCAAACGCGGCGCCCGCATCTACGCCGAAGTGTGCGGTTTTGGCATGGCCGGTGACGCTTACCACATGACCGCGCCCAACGTGGACGGCCCGGCGCGCTCCATGGCCGCTGCGCTGCGCAATGCAGGCATCAGCGCCGATCAGGTGGATTACATCAACGCGCACGGCACTTCAACGCCGCTGGGCGACATCAACGAGACCAACGCCATCAAGAAATCGCTGGGCGATCACGCGCACAAGGTGGCGATCAGCTCGACCAAATCCATGACCGGCCACCTGCTGGGCGGCGCGGGCGGGATCGAGACGGTGTTCACCGCGCTGGCCCTGCACCATCAGGTGGCGCCGCCGACGATCAACCTGCACGACCCCGATCCGGAATGCGATCTGGATTATGTGCCCAACACGGCGCGCGACATGCGCATCGATGTCGCCCTGAAAAACAACTTCGGCTTTGGCGGGACCAACGGCACGCTGGTGCTGCGCCGCGCCCCGTGACGGCGGCATGAGCGACACCCCGGCGACCGATCCCGGCGCCAACGACATCGACCGGCCGCTGGTGCTGCGTGCGCAGGGCGGGGATTCCCGGGCGTTCGACCTGCTGGTCGTCAAGTACCAGCGCCGGGTCGAGCGCCTGATTTTGCGCATGGTGCGCAACCCCGAGATGACCGTCGATCTGGCGCAGGAAACCTTCATCCGCGCCTGGCGTGCCATCCCCAAATTCCGCGCCGAAAGCACGTTTTACACCTGGCTGCACCGCATCGCCGTCAACACCGCCAAGCGCGCGCTGATGAACCAGAAGCGCGATCCGGTGGCCCAGGCGCTGCTGGCCCGCCACGTCAGTGACGAAGATGACGGCGGCGATGAAACTTTTATCCAGCCCGGTGCTCTCACCACCACAGACACGCCGGAAGCCGTCCTGGCCAGCCGCGAAATCGCCGAAACGGTGAACACCGCGCTGAACGAGATCTCCCCCGACCTCAGCCAGGCCCTGACCCTGCGTGAGCTGGAAGGTTTGAGTTACGAGGAAATCGCCCAGGTGATGGACTGTCCGATAGGCACTGTGCGCTCGCGCATTTTTCGCGCCCGCGAAGCAGTGGCCCAGCGGCTGCGTCCCCTCCTGGGCCGTACCGGAGATAAACGATGGTAAGCCCCCACAGCGCCAGCTCCCTGAATCTGGGCGCTCCTGTGTCCAGGGCCACCGAGTCAGCACCAGCCCCCGATGCCAGCCTGGATCCCAGCACCTGGCAGCGCCTGATGGACGACCCGGCGGCTCTGGGCGACGACGAACTGGACCGCCTGCTGGCGGCCTGGAATGTCGACCCGGCCGTCCGCCAGACCTGGCTGGCGCACCACCTGGCGCAGGAGGCCTTGCAGGGCCCCGTGCACGCGCCGCTGATGTCCAGCAGCAGCTTCCTGCACGAGTTCCGCCAGCGCCGCGACATCCTGCCGCTGGACGATCTGGCCGTGCGAACGCCAACCGCGCTGGCCCAGGCGCCAGCGCTGCCCGTCCGTCTGCGTCAGATGTGGCAGGGCCTGCAGCGGGGCCGCTACACCTGGCCCGTGCTGTCGGCCATCACGGCCTGCGCCCTGACGGTGCTGGCCTTGCCCGCGCTGCAGGGCAACGCCGTGCCGTGGGCCACGCCTGCGGCGGCTCCGGTGGCCGCCACAGCGCCCGCAGCCCCTGCAACCCCTGCCTCGACCGCAGAAGCCGCCGCGCTGTCCCAGACCGCCGTACCCGCAGCGGATGCGGGCGCTGCGATGGCCACAGCCAGTGACGCCGCACCCGACGCCAGCACGATGGCGGTGGACACGGCCGAAACGGCTCTCGACAGCGCCGGTACGCCACTGACCTCCGAAGTCCGCACCCCCCGATACGGCCGCAGCACCCTGGGCACGCCGGGCTGGACCACGGGCAGCCTGAGCGATACCGGCTACGTCGGCCAGGGCTTCCGCTGGCAGCACGGCGCTTCGGCCACGGGCCTTGGCAGCGCCCCGTTGCAAGACAGCAGCGAAGGGTCAATGGCTGCAGGTGCCAGCGCCACAACACCGTCTGCCGGACAATAAGACATTCAGAAATTGCTTTCTGCGGGCCGCTTGCGGTCCGAGCCCCCTTTCCAGTTCAACCCAGAGGGGGAGACCCCATGTGCGGCCTCTCCCTTCCTGACCCGAGGAGCCAGCCCATGAGTGCGTCTGATACAAAAACCAAGTGGAAACCCGTGGCCGTGGCCGCAGCCCTGTGCGCAGGCCTGGGCGTTCTGGCGTGGCCCAGCCTGCGCGCGCAGGCGGCGCTGGTCCAGACCCAGGCCCCCGCGACCACTGCTGCACCGGCCGCAGCCCTGCCCGCTGCGCCCCCGCAGGGCGCGCAAGCCGCGCAAAACGCCCCCATGAGCAGCGTCGTGCTGCCCAACTTTGCCGACCTGGCCCAGCGCGTGGGTCCTTCGGTGGTCAATATCCGCACCCTGATCAAGCGCCCGGCGGGCAGTGACGATGCGGATGGCGGCGCCGCCATCGACGACCAGATGCGCGAGCTGTTCCGCCAGTTCGGCATCCCCCTGCCCGACGCCCCGCGCCAGCAGCCGCGCCGCCGCAGCAAGCCCGACGGCGACTCTGACGCGCAGGAAGTGCCTTCCGCCATCGGCTCGGGCTTCATCCTGTCGGCCAGCGGCGAAGTTCTGACCAACGCCCACGTGGTCGATGGCGCCAGCGAAGTCATCGTCACCCTGACCGACCACCGCGAGTTCAAGGCCAAGGTGCTGGGTGTAGACAAACGCACCGACGTGGCGCTTCTGAAAATCGACGCCTCCGGCCTCACGCCGATTTCGGTGGGCGACAGCAACCGCATCCGCGTGGGCGAATGGGTGATGGCGATCGGCTCGCCCTTCGGCCTGGACAACACCGTCACCGCCGGGATCGTCAGCGCCATCAAACGCGACACGGGCGATTTCCTGCCGCTGATCCAGACCGACGTGGCCATCAACCCCGGCAACTCGGGCGGCCCGCTGATCAACACCGCCGGCCAGGTGGTGGGCATCAACTCGCAGATCTACAGCCGCTCGGGCGGCTTCATGGGCATCTCCTTCTCGATCCCGATTGACGAGGCCATTCGCGTCGCCAACCAGCTGCGCGCCAACGGCCGCGTCATCCGCAGCCGCATCGGCGTCGAGATCGGCCCGGTCAGCAGCGATGTCGCCAAATCCATGGGCCTGCCGCCCGGGAACACCGGCGCCATCGTGCAGAAGGTCGAGCCCGGCTCGCCCGCCGCCAAGGCCGGTCTGCAGCCCGGCGACATCATCACCCGCGTGGACGGCGTCAGCGTCGTGCGCTCGGGCGATCTGCCGCGCCTGATCAGCAGCATCCAGCCCGGCACCGCCACCACGCTGGGCATCCTGCGCAACGGCAAGGCACAGGACCTGCGCGTGGTCGTGGTCGAGCTGAAGGACGACAGCGCCACCGCCGGCAAGGATGGCGGCAGCGCCCCGTCCGACAAAGGCAGCAGCGGCATCACCACGCCACTGGGCGCCACGGTGGCCGACCTGAGCGACAGCGACCGCAAGCAGCTGGAGCTGGACGGCGGCGCCAAGGTGCTGCGCGCCACAGGCCGCGCCTCGCGCGCGGGCCTGCGCGGCGGCGATGTGGTCCTGGCGCTGAACAATGTGCGCATCCAGTCGGCCGCGCAGTTCGCCCAGGTCGCCAAAGAACTGCCCGCCAACCGCGCGGTGACCGCGCTGGTGCGCCGGGGCGACTGGGTCAACTACATCGTGATCCCGCCGGGCCAGTAAGCCCGCACCAGCGGCCATGAGCTCCCGCTGGCGAGCGTGGATTCCCACGCCAGAGCAGATCCGCCGCAACCGGTGGCTGCGCTGGCTGGGGCCGCTGCTGGATCGGCCCGAGCTGTGGCGCTGGTCGCGTCACGGCGTTGCGCTGGGCGTATCGCTGGGCATTTTCTTTGGCCTGCTGATTCCGGTGGCGCAGATTCCGCTGTCGGTGGGCGCCTCGGTGGTGCTTCGTGCCAATGTGCCCGCTGCGGCGGCCAGCACGCTGGTCTCCAACCCGATCACGTTTGCACCGCTGTACTACCTGGCCTGGCGACTGGGGCAGCGCCTCACCGGCGGCCACGACGCCTCGCCACCCGCTCTGCCGGACGGCGCTGCCGCGAAATCAGGTTCTGAACCAGACCCGACCGAACAGGGCTGGAGCCAGCGCCTGCGCCGCGTGGGCGTGCCGCTGGTCGCCGGCCTGTCCGTGCTGGCCACCCTGGGCGGTCTGCTGAGCTACGGCCTGGTCAGCCTGGTGTGGTGGGGCGCGGTCCGCTGGAAAATCTATCGGCGGAGGCAGCGGCGGCAGACAAGCCAAAAAAAGTCTCAAGTCAGTTGATATTTTTCGACCGATGCTCCAGTCTGTTTTCAGAGGGCCATCCTCGGCAACAAAAGCAATAACAAATGCTGACTCATCTGAAATACTGTTTGACCCTGCTAACAGCCATCCTCATCGTATGTGCTGTGACTTGGGGGCGTATTGATGCAGGTCTGAAAAAAGACATGATCTATTGCGTGATCATTTTGATAGCGTCCTCGTCACGCAATTCCCCACGATCTCAGTAAAGCTTCCTTCAGTCCGCACCCCCACCCCCCTGCTGCTGCAGATGCCACAGCCGCGCGTATTCGCCGCCCATGGCGAGCAGCTCGGGGTGGGTGCCGCGCTCCACAATGCGGCCGCCCGCCATCACGGCGATGGTGTGCGCGTTGACGATGGTCGAGAGCCGGTGCGCAATCACCAGCGTTGTGCGGCCTTGCGAGACGCGCTGCAGTTCGGCCTGGATGGCGCGCTCGTTGGCGCTGTCCAGCGCCGAGGTGGCTTCGTCAAAAATCAGGATGGGCGGATTTTTCAGCAGCGTGCGGGCGATGGCCACGCGCTGCTTTTCGCCGCCCGAGAGCTTGAGCCCGCGCTCGCCCACCGGCGTGTCGTAGCCCTGGGGCAGGCTGGCGATGAAATCGTGGATGCGCGCCGCGCGCGCCGCCGCCTCAACCTCGTCCCGGCTGGCTTCGGGGCGGCCGTAGGCGATGTTGTAGCCGATGGTGTCGTTGAACAGCACCGTGTCCTGCGGGACCACGCCGATGGCGCGGCGCAGGCTGTCCTGGGTGACGTCGCGCACGTCCTGGCCGTCGATGCGCACGGCGCCCGACTGCACGTCGTAAAAGCGGAAAAGCAGCCGTGCCAGCGTCGATTTGCCCGCGCCGGATGGGCCGACCACGGCCAGCGTCTGGCCGGGTTCGATCTCGAAGGAGACCCCGTCCAGCACCGTGCGGCTGGCGTCGTAGCCAAAACCCACCGCGTCGAACACCACCCGCGCCGGGCCGACCTGCAGCGCAGGCGCGCCTGGCGCATCGGCGATCTCGCAGGGGCGTTCCTGCAGGGCAAAAAGGCGGTCCAGATCGACCAGGCTCTGCTTGAGCTCGCGGTACATCACGCCCAGGAAGTTCAGCGGCACGTAGAGCTGGATCATGAAGGCGTTGATCATGACCAGATCACCCAGGCTGATGTGCCCGGCCACGACATCGCCCGTGGCACGCCACAGCATGGCAATGAGCGCCAGCGCCACGATCAGCTGCTGGCCGGTGTTGAGCAGCGACAGCGTGCGCTGGCTGTGCAGCGCGGCCAGGCGCAGCTGCTCCAGGCTGCGGTCGTAGCGCTGCGCCTCGAAGGCCTCGTTGCCGAAGTACTTCACCGTCTCGAAATTCAGCAGCGCATCCACGGCGGTGCTGTGCGCCTGGCTGTCCAGCTCGTTCATGCGGCGGCGGAAACGCGTGCGCCAGTCGGTCACAATCACGGTGAAAATGATGTAGCTGACCAGCGCCGCCAGCGCAATCCCGGCGTAAATGGCGTCAAACTGCCAAGCCAGCAGGCCGATCACCAGACCGACTTCGAACAGCGTGGGCAGGATGCTGTACAGCGAGTACGAGATGAGCGACTGCACCGCGCGGGTGCCGCGCTCGATGTCGCGCGTCATGCCGCCGGTCTGGCGCTCCAGATGAAAGCGCAGGCTCAGCGCGTGCAGGTGGCGGTAGACCTGCAGCGAAATGCGCCGCGCCGCGCCTTCGGTGGCTTTGGCGAAAATCAGCTCGCGCAGCTCGGTCAGCGCCGAATTCGACAGCCTCAGCAGCCCGTAAGCCACCAGCAGCCCCAGCGGCACCACCAGCACGGCGGTGGTTGGCGACGGCGTCAGGCTGTCCACGATGCGCTTGAGCAGCATGGGCACGCCCACATTGCTGAACTTGGCCAGCATCACGCAGGCCAGCGCCAGGATCAGCCGCACGCGGTACTGCCACAGATAAGGCCAGAGCTTTTTCAGGGTCTGCGCATCGGAGCGCTGCGCCTCCCGTTGATCAGGCAGGGTCGGCGCGGAGGCGGCATAACGGCGCATGGCAGGCAATCAGGCTGGGGAAGTGGGCGATTGTAGGGCGGGCCGCAAGGCCTTGCCTCAGTCAAACAGCCCGACGCAGCGCGCTGGAATCGCTTACCATTTCAACCTGTTGCGATAAAAACGAAGCATCCATGCGACCTTCCCATATGCTGGAAATGAAACGGCTGGCCGTCCGCGAAGCCGCAGGCCGTTTCCGTACGGCCAACCTGCGGGTGTTCGGATCGGTTCTGCACGGCACAGACCGGGAAGGCAGCGACATTGATCTGCTGGTGGACACGCTGCCAGGTACCACGCTGTTTGATCTGGGCGGACTGCAACTGGAGCTGGAAACGCTGCTGGGCCTGCCAGTTGATCTGCTGACCCCCGGCGATCTGCCACCGACCTTTCGCGCCAGAGTTCTGGCCGAGGCACAGCCGGTATGAGCGGAAAACGGCTGGCCGACTACCTGGATCACATGCATCAGGCCGCCAGCGACGCCTGCGCCTTTGTGGAAGGTCTGGTTCGGGAGGATTTTCTCGAAGACAAGCGAACCCAGCAGGCCGTCATCATGAGTCTGCTGATTCTTGGCGAGTCTGTCACGCGCATCATGGACGATCATCCTGGTTTTGCGGCGGCTCACGCGACAGTGCCCTGGAGCAGCATGCGCGGCATGCGTAACCGAATTGCCCATGGCTACTTTGACATCAACCTGGACGTGGTCTGGGACACTGTAGAGATCAATCTGCCAGAACTCCTGGCCCAGCTAGAGCAGGTCCGCAGTGACGCCAGGCCGGACGAAAACGCCTCGGTCTGATCAGCTCGAGCACCCCCGATTTCTCCCCCAAACCCGCCGCAGCCTGTTTTTCTTGCCAAAATGGCTGGATGGACAGGTGAGCGCAAGCAAAATCGGGCATCTTGCTGCCCAGACTGCGCGGCAATGTCCAAAGCTGCCTTTTTTCTTTCCAATTCGTCCCATCCGCCGGAGAACGCCATGAGTGACAAACAGCCCACCATTGTCTACACCCTGACCGACGAGGCCCCGCTGCTGGCGACCCACGCTTTCCTGCCGGTGATCCGCGCATTCACGCAGCCGGCCGGCATCGAGGTCAGCACCAGTGACATATCGGTGGCCGCGCGCATCCTGGGCCAGTTCCCCGAAGTGCTGACCGAAGGGCAGCGCGTGCCCGACACGCTCAGCCAGCTGGGCCAGCTGACGCTCAAGCCCGACGCCAACATCATCAAGCTGCCCAACATCAGCGCCTCGGTCGGCCAGCTCACCGCTGCCATCAAAGAGCTGCAGGCCAAGGGTTACGCCCTGCCTGACTACCCCGACGCGCCCAAAACCGACGAAGAAAAAGCCATCAAGGCGCGCTACGCCCGCTGCATCGGCTCGGCCGTCAACCCCGTGCTGCGTGAAGGCAACTCGGACCGCCGCGCGCCCAAGGCCGTCAAGGAATTCGCGCGCAAGAACCCGCACAGCATGGCCGAGTGGAGCCAGGCCTCGCGCTCGCACGTCTCGCACATGCACGCGGGTGACTTCTACCACGGCGAAAAATCGATGACGCTGGACCGCGCCCGCGACGTGCGCATGGAGCTGATCACCAGGAGCGGCCAGACCATCGTCCTCAAGCCCAAGGTGTCGCTGCTGGACCGCGAGGTCATCGACAGCATGTTCATGAGCAAGAAGGCGCTGCTGGCCTTCTACGAGAAAGAAATTGAAGACGCGCGCAAGACCGGCGTGATGTTCTCGCTGCACGTCAAGGCAACGATGATGAAGGTCTCGCACCCCATCGTGTTCGGCCACTGCGTGCGCATTTTCTACAAGGACGCCTTCGAGAAGCACGCCGCCACGTTCAAGGAACTGGGCGTCAACGTCAACAACGGCATGGCCGACCTGTACGCCAAAATCGCCACCCTGCCGCAGAGCAAGCAGGAAGAAATCAAACGCGATCTGCACGCCTGCCACGAGCACCGTCCCGAGCTGGCCATGGTCGATTCGGCCAAGGGCATCACCAACTTCCACTCGCCCAACGACATCATCGTGGACGCCTCCATGCCCGCCATGATCCGCAACGGCGGCAAGATGTGGGACGCCAACGGCCGCCTGAAAGACGTGAAGGCCGTGATGCCAGAATCGACCTTCGCGCGCATCTACCAGGAGATCATCAACTTCTGCAAATGGCACGGCGCTTTCGACCCGAAAACCATGGGCACGGTGCCCAACGTGGGCCTGATGGCGCAGCAGGCCGAAGAGTACGGTTCGCACGACAAGACCTTCGAGATCAGCGAAGACGGCGTGGCCAACATCACCGACATCAACACCGGCGAAGTGCTGCTCAGCCAGGACGTCGAAGCCGGTGACATCTGGCGCATGTGCCAGTGCAAGGACGCCGCCATCCGCGACTGGGTCAAGCTGGCCGTGACGCGCGCACGCAATTCCGGCATGCCGGTGGTGTTCTGGCTGGACCAGTACCGCCCGCACGAGGCGCAGCTGATCACCAAGGTCAAGATGTACCTGCACGAGCACAACACCACCGGGCTGGACATCCAGATCATGAGCCAGGTGCGCGCCATGCGCTACACCCTGGAGCGCGTGATCCGCGGCCTGGACACCATCAGCGCCACGGGCAACATCCTGCGTGATTACCTGACCGATCTCTTCCCCATCATGGAGCTGGGCACCAGCGCCAAGATGCTGTCCATCGTTCCGCTGATGGCGGGCGGCGGCATGTACGAAACCGGCGCGGGTGGCTCGGCGCCCAAGCACGTGCAGCAGCTGGTGGAAGAAAACCACCTGCGCTGGGACAGCCTGGGCGAATTCCTGGCGCTGGCCGTCAGCCTGGAAGATCTCGGCCTCAAGACCGGTAACGCGCGCGCCAAGCTGCTGGCCAGAACGCTGGACGCCGCCACCGGCCAGCTGCTGGACAACAACAAGGGCCCCAGCCCCAAGACGGGCGAGCTCGACAACCGCGGCAGCCAGTTCTATCTGGCGAAGTACTGGGCTCAGGCCCTGGCCGAACAGACCGAAGACGCCGCCATGGCTGCGCACTTCGCGCCGCTGGCCAAGACCCTGGCCGACAACGAGCAGAAGATCGTCGCCGAACTGAAAGCCGTCCAGGGCAAGCCCGTGGACATCGGCGGCTACTTCAAGCCCGACGAGCAGAAGCTGGCCCAGGTGATGCGCCCCAGCAGCACCTTCAACCAGGCGCTGGCCAGCGTCTGAGGCCACCCCTCCCCCGGCCTAGGCCGGGGCGCCTTCTGGGCAGGGGGAGCGCTTGTGGATCGAAGTCATGGGGTTCAAACTGCAGCCACAGCGCGGTGTTTTGAGCGAAGATGCCCAGCCATGAAAGCTGTTATCAGCTTTATTCCATCAGGAGTTCTTCATGCCCCCCTCACTTTCACCGTTGGTCTCCGAATTTGAGAGCACCGACCAAGAGGCCAGCTACACCGCATGGCTGCAGCGTAAGACCGCCGCCAGCCTGGCGGATGCGCGACCGCCGGTCGAGCACGGCGCCGTTATGGCTGAGCTGGATGCACTGATTGACCACATCGAGACTGAGCCGCCCCAAAGCTGATGGCGCGCATTCTCTGGCGCGCTTCAGCCCGCGATGATCTGCGCCAGATCCTGACTTTCATTGCGCGTGAAAATCCAGCGGCATCCCGGCGGCTTCGCACTGTGATCGAGCGGGCCGTACTGTCGGCGGCCCTGCATCCGAAACTGTTCCGCCACAGCGACCGGGTACCGGGATTGCGCGAGATCGTTGCTCATCCGAATTACATCGTTCTGTACCGGGCGGCAGACGGCGGGATCGAAGTTGTCAGCGTCGTGCATTCCCGGCGCGAATTTCCGCCGCAGCCCTGAAACCCCATGCCTTCAATTCCCCTGCGTGGAGGGCTCCCCTTTGGCAGGGGGATATGGGTTTTGTTCAGCCCTGCCACTCCACCGCGAGCGCCGAGACGTTGTCGCCGCGCTCGCCGTTGAGCTCCAGTGCCTCGTCGACCAGCGGGGGCAGGATCTGTGCCAGGTCGCGCGGCTGCGCGAGGCTGCGGGCGATGTAGCTGTCGTCCAGCGCTTCCCACAGGCCGTCGCTGCACAGCAGAAAGCGGTCGCCAACCTGCAGCGGCAGCGGCTCGGACAAGTCAATCACCGGCTCGCCCGGGCTGCCCAGGCAGGTGTAGAGCACGTTGCGGTTCAGCGACTCGCCCGCGCGGGCGCCGGGCACCAGACGCGACTGCAGCTCGGCATAAGAGTGATCGCGCGTGCGCGACAGCAGCACGCCGCCGCGCAGCGCATACAGGCGCGAATCGCCGCAATGCGCCCACAGCGCCCGGCCCCGCTGCAGCACGCAGCCGACCAGCGTCGTGCGCGGCGATGTATCGGGGTGCGCGCCTTCGACCAGCGCCTGAAGGCGGCGGTGGCCCAGCAGCATACCCTCGCGCAGGAAAGCGGCGGGGTCGTCCAGTTCAGGCGCGGCCTGCTCATGAAAGGACTGCGAGAGCGCGTGCAGCGCCATCTGCGCCGCCTTGTCGCCGTCGGCGTGGCCGCCCATGCCGTCGCCGAGCAGGAAGAGCGCGCTGTCGCGGGTGTAGGTGTAACCCACGCGGTCTTCGTTGCGCGCCCGGCCGCCGGTGCGCGACATCTGGAAGACCGAAAACCTCATGCGCGCGGGCTGGTCAGGTTTTCCAGCTGCATTTTCACGCGCTCGCCCAGCGACAGGCGGGTGTACTGGCGCTCGACCTCGCGGGCCAGCACCTTCTGCAGGGCAAAGACGCTCTGCGGGCGGCGGTCGGCGTCCAGCGCCATGCACCACTGGGTGATTTCCAGCAGCTTGTCCGAGTAGACATTGCGCAGCCGCGACATCGACATCGCCAGCCGGTCGTTGTCCTGGCGCTGCTTGGCGTCGTGCGGCGGAAAACCCTGCATGCAGGCGTAAATGCAGGCGCCGATGGCGTAAATATCGGTCCACGGCCCCAGCTGGCCGTTGCGCCGGTACATTTCGGGCGCGGCAAAACCGGGCGTGTACATGGGCCGGGTGAAGTTGCCCTCTTTGTTCAGCACTTCGCGGGCGGCGCCGAAATCGAGCAGCACCGCGCGGTTGTCGCTGGTGACGAAGATGTTGCCGGGCTTGATGTCCAGGTGCAGCGTCTTGTTCTGGTGGACGATGCGCAGGCCGCGCAGGATCTCGTCAAACAGCGAGCGGATGGTCGATTCGCGGAAGATTTTCTCGCGGTTCAGATCGCGCGCGGTCACGATGAAATCCTGCAGCGTATCGCCCTGCAGGTAGTTCATCACCATGTAGACGGTTTCGTGCTCGCGGAAAAAATCCAGCACCGAGACCACGCTGGGATGGTCGATCTGGGCCAGCGCGCGGCCTTCTTCGAAAAAGCTTTTCAGGCCCAGACGGTAGAGCGCCTGCTTTTCGGCCTTGACGCGGGGACAGAGTTCGCCCTGGGTGCGCTCGGCCAGCGTCGAGGGCAGGTATTCTTTGACGGCCACCATGCGCCGCTGGCTGTCTTCGGCCAGGTAAACAATGCCAAAACCGCCTGCGGCCAGCTTCCGGATGATGCGGTAGGACCCTACGGCAGTGCCCGGAGGCAGGGGAGCCGGTTTGGTTTTGGACATAATGGCGCGAAAGTGCCTGTACGGTACGGCTTGAACAAGGGCGGAAATGGCAGTCTACAGCATGACGGGATACGCAAGCGTGACGTTTGCGGGGGCGCAATCCCACAATTCGGCCGCTACGGCGGCGCCCGCAACGGGCAGTTTCAGCGTCGATGTGCGCAGCGTGAACAGTCGCTTTCTGGACGCCGTTCTGCGCCTGCCCGACGAGCTGCGCCACCTGGAGCCCGCCCTGCGCGAGCGCCTGACGCGCCAGCTCAAGCGCGGCAAGGTCGAACTGCGGGTGGACACGCGCAGCGCCGATCCATCCAGCAGCCCCCTGCCGCAGGCTCCGGCCAGCGAGGTGCTGGGCCGTCTGAGCCATCTGGAATCGGCCGTGCGCGGCTGGCTGCCGCAGGCCCAGCCGCTGAGCGTGATGGACGTGCTGCAGCTGACCCGCCAGCCCAACCGCACCCCGCTGCGCGACGACGATGTGCTGGCCTGCGCCGACCAGGCGCTGGCCGCCCTGCGCGAAGCGCGTGCCCGCGAAGGCGAGCGCCTGGCCGACAGCCTGCGCGAGCGCACCGCCGGCCTGCGCGCGCTGGTCACGCAGGCGCGGCCGCTGGTGCCGCAGATCGTGCAGCGTCAGCAGGCGCGTTTCATCGAGCGCTGGCACCAGGCGCTGGCCCAGGCCAGCCAGACCGAGGGCAGCGCCGCCACCGTGGACGCCAGCCAGGCCAGCGACCGCGCCCTGGCCGAAGCCGCCGCGCTGGCCCTGCGCATTGACGTGGCCGAAGAACTGGACCGCCTCTCGGTGCACCTGGACGAAATCGACCGCCAGCTCGCCCAGGGCGGCGATCTGGGCAAGCGCCTGGATTTCCTGATCCAGGAGCTGCACCGCGAGGCCAACACCCTGGGCTCCAAATCCAGCGCGCTGGACAGCACGGCCATCGCCATCGACATGAAAGTGCTGATCGAGCAGATGCGCGAGCAGGTGCAGAACATCGAATAATTTCACCCCTTGGCAGCTTGAAATGCAGCCTGCACGGCGCGCACCAGCGAAGGATGCAGAATGCCCAGCTTCGGCGTCTGGCCGTGGGGGGCCGCTGGCGGCACCGAGAACCATTCTGTTGTGTAGGGCAGGTCCAGCGCCTGTTTCAGATCGAACTTGGTGTCATAACTGAGGCCTGCAGCTGCATAGGCGGCCGGATTACGGTCGCGCAAGATGGCGAATTCGCCCCGGTGCAGCGTGGTCGTGCGCTGGCTGGTTCCGTAGGCCACCCGAACGTAATACGGCGGCGTCTCGTCATCAAAGACCGCAAGTACCAGTGCTGGCCGGGGCTTGGGACGCGGATGGATGTCGTCGGGAAAGTGGCACCAGACGATCTCGCCAGCAGTAGGCTCGCCCCACCGCTGGTGGATCATGCCGACTCCACCTCGAACAGGCTGGTTCGTACTGAACGTTTCTTGCCCTGCGGGACACGCTGTCTGATCTGGTGAAGCTGTTCGTCCGTCAGCGCGCCCTCATCCGCCTCGTATTGGGGCAGGAGCTTGACGGCCAGGGTGTACAGCGCCATGTGGATCGCCTGTGTTTCATCAACACCCAGCCGTTCCGCGATGCGCTTTGCCGTATGACGCGTCACGCCTGTCGCGCTATCAGTAGTGCGGTAGCGGAAGGCAATCTGGTCGGCCGCAGAGCGATTGCTCATGATGAAACCCCATGTCACAAGATATCTTAAAGATATCTTTTTGCATGCCATCTGTCAATACAAACCTCGCGTGTCACCCCAGTTAGCCGCCGAAACTTCAGGTGCAGAACATCGAGTGACGCCCAATTAGCCGGTCAGCCCCCCGCTGCTTCGGACACCAGGGCCCGGGCGATTCCCCTAGGATGAGGCCAACGATGAGTGCCCTTTGCGCCCGGCCTGCTGTGTTGCGGGCCCCCACGATCCGTGCCCGACTGCGGGGCCGCTGGGTGGCTGCGGCCCTGCTGGCGCTGGGACTGGGTCTGGCGGGGCTGCCGAACGCGGTCCGGGCAGCAGACCCGGCGGGCTTTGAGCCTGCAGGCTTTGTCGACAATCTGGGCGTGGTGCCTGCGGGCGTGACGCGGCAGCGCGGTCTGGCCACCGACCCGCAAGGGCGGTTGTGGATTCATTCCGGCAACGGCACGCTGCAGTTCGACGGCCACGCCCTGGTGCCCATCCAGGAAATTTACCCCTGGATGGCGGGCAAAACCCTGCCCCAGCCCAGTGCTGGTGGGCCCCTGGGTTTCCAGATCGATCCCCAGGGCCGCCTGTGGGTGGCCGCCGAAGACAGCGTGGTGGTCGCCGACCCGATCCACAAAGAGCTGCGCACCGTGCTCAAGCGCAGCCTGAAAGGCGGCAGCTTTGCGCTGTACCGCCAGGGCAACGCCATGGTCATCCGCGAAACAGGAGCGCCGCACACGCGGCTGTGGCAGGTGATTTTCGGGCCGCAGCTGCACCTGAGCGCACCGCTGGTGATGCCCGATACCGACGACGAAACCCGCCTGCCCGTGCCGATCGGCGTCACGCCCGGACGCATCGACGTGCTGCTGCCCGCGCTGAACGAGCGCATCGCACTGACCTCCGATGGCCGCGAGACCGCCCGTGCACCTGTGACGCCAGAGCTGGCCGCCCTGGGCCCGTGGGGCAACTTCTTCACCGCAGGCAGCAGCGCCATCCTGAGCGGCAAAACCGGCGATCTGATCTGGGACGGCCAGACGCTGCAAGAGCTCTGGCCCCGATCCACCGGCAACGCCACCCAGCAGTCCGTCGCTTACGCGGCCCAAGGCTGGATTCCCGCGCGGGGCGGGCAGCTCCCGGTGCTTCTGGCCAGCATCTCGATTGGCGAAATCAACAAGGACGCCGACGACGGAATCCGGTCCATCTGGTTCATGGACCGGGGCCATGTCGTGGTTACCGCGCCCACGGGCGGCATGGCGCCGCTGGACCGCAACGTGTATTGGGCCATCGACCAGGGCACGCTGCGGCGGCTTTATTTGCCCGGCGGTGGCTGGCATTTCCTGCGCGACACGAACGACCCGATGGATCCCAAACCCATCGTGAATGTGGACGATGTCGGGCGTCTGGTCGATGGCGATCACGGGCTGTGGACCGGCAACCGGGGCTCGCTGACCAATGGCCTGGTCACGCACTTCAGCAGCACACAGCCCGGCGTGGCGCGTTATGTGCAGCCGCCGCCGGATGGGCCGACCTACACCCTGCTCAGCGCCGGGCCGGGCCTGGCGTGCGCGCCGGCGGTGGGCAAGATCGACTGCTACGACAGCGCCGCGCGGCGCCAGAGCTATCTTTCCGTGCCGCCCACGCTGCCCGGGCTGGCGGGCCAACCCGTCGTGCCGACCTACATTGACGACAAGGCGGTTTATGCCAGCTCGAAAACCGGGCTGATCCGCATCGACCGCGCAGGCGGCGTCTGGCAGACCGCCCGCCCTGCGCCCGGCCAGCCGGGCAGTCTGCCCACGGGCCTGATCTGGTCGCGCAACGAATCGGGCGCCTCGGCCGCCGTGGGCCCCACGCGACGGCTGTGGTTTGGCGACGAGGATAAATCCCTGATCGAATGGGATGTGCAGCGCAACACCTGGCGGCGCGTGACCCTGCCCGACAGCCCACTGCTGGACGTGGGCAGCGCGCCCGTGGTGCTGGACGACCAGGGCCTGTGGGTCTGGCTGCAAAGCCGCGACCGCCTGCTGCGCTACAACCCGACGACGCGCGAGCTGCAGGCCATTCCGGGCTTGAGCAGCCAGCGCATGCGCATCACGCGCAGCGGCCGTGGCCGCCTGTGGCTGCTGGCCGACAGCGAAGTGCTGATGCTGGGCGAAGACAGCGGCGCGCTGCAGGCGCTGGATCTGCCCGCGCCGGTGCTGAAAAAGCTGGGCTCGCGCATCGCCGCCGTGGACGGACGCGTTTACGTCACCACTGGCGAAGGCCTGCTGAGCATCAACGCCGACGCCCCGCCGCTGCGCCAGGCCGTGGCGCCCCCGGATCTTCTGAAGATCGGCTGGGTTGGCACCGACCGCCAGCCGCACACTGCGCGCCAGCCCCCCCCGGCGCTGGAGCTGCACTACACCTCGCCGCTGAACGTCCGCTTTGCCACGCGCGGCACGCTGCCCGGCGACGGCGTGCAGTACCGCTACCGTCTGCGCCCCGAGGGCGACAGCAGCGCCCTGCCCTGGGTTGATCTGCCCCCCGACCAGGCCGACGCCAGCCTGAGCAGCCTGGATCCGGGCCGCTACACGCTGGAATTTGCTGCGCGCAAGGCCTGGAGCCCCTGGGTCAGCAGCCGCGCGCCGCTGGCGCTGGACGTTCAACCCGCCCCCTGGCAGACGGCCTGGGCGCGGCTGGGCATGGCGCTGACCGCGCTGCTGCTGGTGGGCGGCAGCCTGCTGCTGCTGCGCATGCGCGTGCGCGTGCGCCTCACTGCCGCGCAGCGTGTGGCGCACAACCTGGTCGCGCATGTGGGCGAAGGCATCCTGCTGCTGGACAGCCGCCAGCGCATCGTGCTGGCCAACGACGCCACGCGCCGCCTGCTGGGGCGCGACCTGAGCCCCGGCAACGCCGACCATCACCTGCAGGACGTGCTGGACGCCCAGGCCAGCGACACCCCGCTGACCCCCGTGCGCATCGAGGCCGCGCTGGAGCGCACCGGCCAGGGCCGTTTCGAGATGATCCTGCCGCCGCGCGATGCGGCCAGCCAGGAGCCGGTGATGCTGGGCGCGTCCTTCCAGCGCGTTGAAACCGAGGACGGCCAGCCCGGCTGCGCCGTGGTGCTGACCGACATCACCGCCACCAAAGCGCAGGAGCGCGAGCTGCTGCATCGCGCCCGCTACGACGGCCTGACCCAGCTGATCAACCGCAGCTACTTTGGCGTGTGCCTGCAGCAGGCCATGGCCGAGGCGCTGGCCCAGTCCGGCGCGGTGGCCTTGATTTATATGGACATCGACCACTTCCGCGACGTCAACGACACGCGCGGCCACCAGGCGGGCGACGCGCTGCTCGTCGCGCTGGCCCAGCGGCTGGACCAGGCCGCACCGTCCAGGGCCCGCATCGCGCGCTTTGGGGGTGACGAGTTCGCTGTGCTGCTGCCCTGCTCCAGCCCGCAGGCGGCCACGAATGAGGCGCTGGCCGTGGCGCACGAGCTGCACAGCGCCATCCGCCTGCCCTGGGATTACGACGGGCTGCGCCTGCAGCCCACGGCCAGCAGCGGCGTGGCGATTTATCCGCTGCACGCGCAGGATCCGGGCGAGCTCTACCAGTTCGCCGACCTGGCGCTGTACGAATCCAAGCGCCTGGGGCGCAACCGCACCGAGCTGTTCAACGACAGCCTGATGGCGCTGGCGCAGCGCCGGGTGGATCTGGTCGCAGCGCTCAAAAGCGCGATCCCGCGCGGCGAGCTGCGCCTGTTCCTGCAGCCCAAGGTGGACGCCGCGACCCTGCGCGTCAGCGGCGCCGAGGCGCTGGTGCGCTGGGCGCGCGACGGGCAGTTCGTCAGCCCGGCCGATTTCATCCCCCTGGCCGAGGCCAGCGGCCTGATCGCCCCCATCGGCTGCTGGATGCAGGACAGCGTCTGCCGCTGGCTACGCCAGCGTCTGGACGACGGGCAGCCGCTGGTCACGGTGTCGATCAACGCCTCCAGCATCGAGCTGGAGACCCCGGGCTTCGCCGCGCAGCTCCAGGAGCTGCTGGAGCGCTATCGCCTGCCTGCGAGCAGCGTCGAGATCGAAGTCACCGAATCGGCCCTGTTCCGCCACCGCGATCTGGCGATTGCCGAGATGCAGCAGCTGCGCGACATGGGCGTGGCCGTGGTCGCCGACGATTTCGGCACGGGCTACGCCTCGCTGTCCTACCTGACCGAATTCCCCTTGAGCGGCATCAAGATTGATCCGACCATCCTGCGCAGCATGGCACAGGACGAGCGCCGCCGCGCGCTGGTGTCGGGCCTGGTGCGCAATGTGATGGCGCTGGGTATGAGCGCGGTCGCCGAAGGCGTCGAAACCGAAGCACAGCAGGAGCTGGCGCGCGATCTGGGCGTCAGCTCGCTGCAGGGCTGGCTGTACGCCAAGGCCGTTCCGGCCGAACATTTCAGCGCCACGGTGGCGGCCATACAGCCGCAGCGCCCGTCCACCGTGATTCACCCGGCGCGCGTGCAGCCAGGTGCCTGATCCACAGCCTGGCCACCTGGACCGCCGGGCCCGACTTCAAAACCGCTGCGAGTAGCGCAGATAGAAGAATCGCCCGGGGATGTCGTAGGCGGCGTCAAAACTGTTCGCGTCCGCCGAATAGGCGGTCGGGGGATTGCGGCCCAACAGGTTGTTGACACCGAAGGTGATGCGCCCGTTCCAGGGCGTGCGCCACCAGGCCGAGACATCGTGATAGACGGTGGCGCCCAGCACGTTTTTATTGCCCTCCGGGTCCGAGCACAGGTTTTTATAGCTGCTCGGCAGCGTGCAGGCTTCGGTCTGCGCCGAGAAGTAGCGCAGGCCCCAGTGGGCGCCCCAGAGGCCCCGGCTCCAGCGCAGCGCGGCGTTGCTGCGCAGGCGCCACTGGTTGCCGTCCACCGTCGAATACGTGCCGACCCGGTTGATGCCGTCGCGATCCCATTCGTAGCGGCGCAGCAGCGTGCTGTCCCAGGCCAGCGCGAACTGGCCGTAGCTGCTGCGCGGAAAGCGGTAGTTCAGCCCGAAATCGATGCCGCTGGCGTCCACCGAAGCGAAGTTGGCCGCGCCCGAATACAGGCTGTCCAGGCTGCCGCCGGTGGCGCGCGTGTAGGCCTTGCAGGCTTCGTCGTTGCCGTCCTTGATGCACTTGTCCACGGTTTCCTGCGCGGACAGCGCGCCAATCACGTTGCGCAGGGAGATGCTCCACCAGTCCACGCTGAAATCCAGGCCGCGCACCGCCGCCGGGCTGGCGACAAAGCCCAAGGTCTTGCTGACCGACGTTTCGGGCTTGAGGCCCGGGTTGCCTCCCAGGGTGGCCAGCACCTGCGCGCCGTCCTGCGCATAACCGCCCACCGGCACGCCCTGGGCGTGGCAGCGGGCTTTTTGCGCATCGCTCAGGCTGGCGTACTGGCTGTCGGAGTTGCTGGCGCAAGGGTCGGCCAGGCGGGGATAGGCGTCGGACCGGCCCAGATAAAGCTCCAGGATCGAGGGCGCGCGAAAGCCCTGCGACCAGCTGCCGCGCAGCAGCAGCCCGTCGTTCACCCGCCAGGTCAGCCCGGCTTTGGCGTTGGTGGTGCTGCCAAAATTGCTGTAATGCGAGTAACGCCCGCCCAGCGAGAGGTTGACGGCCTTGGCGGCGGGCAGATCCTTGACCAGCGGCACGTCCAGCTCGGCAAAGGCTTCAGCCACGTTGAAACCGCCTTCGGTCGGGGTGCTGGCCCCCACGGAGACCTGGCCCGCCACAACGCGCGCGTCGGGCCGGTCAAAGCCCGATTCACGCCGGTATTCCAGCCCGGAGGCAAAACGCACCGGCCCGGCGGGCAGATCAAACAGCGACCCCGACAGCCCGCCGTAGGCCATGGCCAGGCTGTAACCGCGCCGCGCCTGGGTGCTCAGCAGCGTACCGCGCAGCATGTCCGGCGTCACGCTGCCCGGCCCCAGCAGATTCATGGGCACGCAGCCCGGGATGACGCTGCCGATATCGCCCGCCGTCGCCACGCAGACCGGCTGGCCGGAGGCATCGAGCATCGAAGGGCCCAGCGCCGCGTTCAGCGCAGGCAGGCTGAACTCGCCGGTGTCGTTTTGCACCATGCGGCTGCGCCCCAGGGTGATCCCGGCGTTCCAGCCGTAAGGGCGCCCGCCCCAGTCGACCTTGCCGTCCAGCTGCGCCGACACGGCCACGGTGGTCACATCCTGACGGCGGTCGCGAGGGCCCGCCTCGGTGATGCGGCGGCGGATGTCGCTGATATCCAGTCCGAAAGGGTTGTAGAGGCTGTCCTTGCTGATGGCGGTGACCCAGGCGGCTTCCTTGTCGCCGTAGGTGCCCAGAATGACGGGCGCCGCCGCGAAGCGCTGGGACGATAGCCGCCGGTTCCAGGTGCCCTGCAGCTGCAGCTGGGTCTCGGGCGTCAGGTCAAACGCCAGATGGCCAAACAGCGAGGTGCGCTCCTGGGGCGTGCGCAGATACTGGCTGGGCGTGTAGTTGTAGAGATCGGCATCGGTTCGGGCGCGCCAGTTGACACCCGATTGACCGGCATCGTAGGTGAAGGTGCCCGGGCGGCCGTCGGGGCGCGATTCCCCGGCGTCGCACCAGCCGTTGACGCGGTCCCAGGGGCCGTTGCACACGGCAAACGTGCCGCCCGGCGTGTAGGGCGAGCCCAGCGCCGTGCCCGTCCCGGCCACGGGTTCAGACGAGATCGAGCGCGCGCCCGCGCCCAGCGCCGATTCGTTGACATAGCCCAGGCCCGCCATGGCGCGCCAGCGCTCGCCCGACGCGCCCCAGGTCAGATCGAAGGCTTTTCTGGCGCCATCGCCCTGCTGGTAAGCGCCCGCGTAGGTGTTCAGCTCCAGCCCCTCCAGGTCTTTGCGCAGGATGATATTGACCACGCCACCAATGGCGTCCGAGCCGTAAATCACCGAGGCGCCATCCTTGAGCACCTCGATGCGCTCGACCGCAGCGGTCGGGATGGTGTTGAGATCGACCGCGCCGCCCAGGCCCGTGCCGCCCACCCAGCGCCGCCCGTTGACCAGCACCAGCGTGCGGTTGTCGCCCAGGTTGCGCAGGCTCAGGCGGGCTTCGCCGTTGCCGCCAAAGTTGACGCCGGAGTTCATCGTGGACACCGCCTGCGGCAGGTTTTTCAGTACATCGCCCAGGCTGCTCAGGCCCTGGGCCTGGATGGCCTCGCGGCTCAGCGTGAAGACCGGCTGCGAGGTTTCAGTGTCAATGCGCTTGATGCGCGATCCGGTCACCTCGACGCGCTCCAGCGACTTGATCTCGGGCAGCGGAGCGACTGCGGGGCTCTGGGCGAGAGTACTTGTGGCGAAAGCAGCCAGCAGGCTGGCGCTCAGGGCGGTGCGCGTGAACATGGCTCATCCTCGGACGATTTTTTATGCGCCTGATCTTGCGGGATGGCCCGCCTGGGCATGCCTCAAATAAGCCGCCTTGAGCCGGTTCAATCCCAGGGTCCATCTCCCGGGTTCTCCCCATACAGCACCGTCATTTTTATTTCTTTAAATTTTGGAAGTTATTTTTCATTTATTGCTCTGGCTTCCTATAATGGGGCGTCATGACAGGCCACAAGGCTGACACGGAGACCGACATGACTGCACCCCTGCGCATCGGCATTGCGGGCCTGGGCCGCCTGGGCTGGCGCCACGCCCAGAACCTCGCCCGCCGCGTGAATGGCGCCTTGCTGGCGGCCGCCTGCAGCCCGCTGGAAGCCGAGCGAGAGCGCGCCCGCACCGGGCTGGGCCTGCCCGCCAGCGCCATTTACGGCGATCTGGACGCCATGCTGGATGGCGCAAAACTGGACGCCGTGGTGCTGGTCACGCCCACCGCCGTGCACGCGCAGCAGACGCTGGCTGTGCTGCGCCGGGGCCTGCACGTCTTTGTCGAAAAACCGCTGGCGCTCAATGTCGCCGATTGCGAGGCCGTGGTGCGCGAAAGCACCGCGCTGGCGCAGCAGCATCCCGGCCAGGTCGCCCTGGTCGGCTTTGTGCGCCGCTTTGATCCCAGCTACGCCACCGCCATGGACACGGTGCGCGCAGGCGGCATCGGCATGCCGTTTTTCGTGCGCTCGCAGACCTGCGACCGGCTCGATCCCAGCGGCTTTTTCGTGCAGTTCGCGCCCAGCTCGGGCGGGATTTTTCTGGACTGCAGCGTCCACGACATCGATCTGGCGCGCTGGTTTCTGAGCGAGGGCGGCACAGCGCCGCGCGCCACCCGCGTTTACGCCACGGGCGTGCGCGCCATCCACCACGACCTGGCGCCCATCGGCGACGTGGACAACGGCATGGCGCTGATCGAGTTTGAAGGCGGCCGCCGCGCCGCGCTCTACGCCTCGCGCACGCACGCGCATGGTCACGAAACCCATACCGAGGTGCTGGGCAGCGCGGGCCAGCTGCTGATCGGCCAGGGCGCCGCGCGCGACCGCGTGGTGCTGAGCGACGCGCACGGCGTGCGCCACCAGGCCGTGCAGGATTTTTTCGAGCGCTTCGAGACCGCTTTCGAGCGCGAACTGCAGGCCTTCACCGACGCCTGCCGGGGCCTGATCGCGCCGCCGCTTTCGCTGAGCGACGCGCTGGAGGCCACGCGCATCGGCGTGGCGCTGCGCCAGTCGCTGGAAACGGGCGCGCCGGTGGATCTTTAATGCGCTTGCCAACGTCGTCACACCGCCTTTGTTCCTTCTGAATTCCTACCTGCTGGAGACCCCATGACCGCATCCCCCCGCATCGCCCACTGGATCAGCAACCGCCCCGCCACCGGCGGCACGCGCCACCAGAGCGTGACCAACCCGGCCACCGGCCAGATCAGCGGCGAAGTCGTTCTGGCGGACCGCGCCACCGTCGATCAGGCCGTGGCCGCGGCGCAGGCGGCCTTTCCCGCCTGGTCCGAGCTGCCGCCGCTGCGCCGCGCACGCCACCTGATGCGGTTTCTGGAGCTGATGAACCAGCGCAAGGACGATCTGGCCCGCCTGATCACGCAGGAGCACGGCAAGGTCTTCACCGACGCGCAGGGCGAGGTCGCGCGCGGCATCGACATCCTGGAGTTCGCCTGTGGCGCGCCCGAGCTGCTCAAGGGCGATTTCAGCGATCAGGTCTCAACCGGCATCGACAACTGGACGCTGCGCCAGCCGCTGGGCGTGGTGGCGGGCATCACGCCCTTCAACTTCCCGGTGATGGTGCCCATGTGGATGTACCCGCTGGCGCTGGCCTGCGGCAACACCTTTGTGCTCAAGCCCAGCCCCACCGACCCGTCGGCGCCGCTGCTGATGGCCGAACTGCTGCGCGAGGCGGGCGTGCCCGACGGCGTGTTCAACGTCGTTCAGGGCGACAAGGAAGCCGTCGATGCGCTCATCGAACACCCCGACGTGCGCGCACTGAGCTTCGTGGGCTCCACACCCATCGCCAACTACATCTACGAGACCGGCGCGCACCACGGCAAGCGCGTGCAGGCGCTGGGCGGCGCCAAGAACCACATGGTCATCCTGCCCGACGCCGATCTGGACAAGGCCGTGGACGCGCTGGTCGGCGCCGCCTACGGCTCGGCGGGCGAGCGCTGCATGGCCATCAGCGTGGCGGTGCTGGTTGGCAATGCGGCCGACCGCATCCTGCCCGCACTGATCGAACGCACGCGCACCCTGAAGGTGCTCGATGGCATGAACCTGGACGCCGAAATGGGCCCCATCGTCACCGCCGCCGCGCATCAGCGCATCAGCGGCTACATCGACGCGGGCGTGGCGGAAGGCGCACGGCTGCTGGTCGATGGCCGGGGGTTTGATGGCGCCAGGGCAGGCGCGGGCTGTGAGAAGGGCTTCTGGATGGGCGGCACGCTGTTCGACCAGGTCACGCCCGACATGCGAATCTACCGCGAGGAAATCTTCGGCCCGGTGCTGTGCTGCGTGCGCGCGCCCGACCTGGATGCCGCCATCGCCCTGATCAACGCCCACGAGTTCGGCAACGGCACCAGCTGCTTCACCCGCGACGGCCACGCCGCCCGCGAGTTCGCCCGCCGCATCCAGGTCGGCATGGTCGGCATCAACGTACCCATCCCTGTGCCCATGGCCTGGCAGGGCTTCGGCGGCTGGAAAAAGAGCCTCTTTGGCGACATGCACGCCTACGGCCCCGAAGGCGTGCGCTTTTACACCCGCCAGAAATCGGTCATGCAGCGCTGGCCCGAAAGCATCGCCGGCGGTGGCGATTTCGTGATGCCGACGTCGCAGTGAGGGGGGGTGCCTGCACCGCCGCCCGTTGACAAAAGCCCCTCTAGAGCGATCCTCGCGGGGCTTTGTGTTGAGACTGGGGGGATTTGCGGGTCAAGGTTTAGCCAGCATCCAACCTTGCGATGTGCCTTCGGTGAGGATTATCCGTGGCACTCAGGCACCGCACTCTCGTCGGGAGTGCCCCATGTGCTCAGCCAGGTTTGGACTTCCTGGCCGGTCAGGTGGCGGCCAGTTTCCCGGTAGGCCATCCATGAGGCCTGGGCCTCCTTGTGGAAACTCCCGCGGGCTTGTACGCGAACAGCCTGCTGCTCGACGCTGCCTCTGGGCGAGTTGTCGATTTCAGGAAACGTTGCCATTGTGAACCTCCTGTGCATCCATCACCCCTTGGCCAGCATCCACTCGTGCGCCGGATCGTTTTTGAAGACCCAGAAGCGCTTCGGGCCGGCCATGACGTTGAGGTAGTAGCCGTCGTAGCCGTGCGGCACGACGACGGGGTGGTAGCCGCGCGGCACCATGACCACGTCGTGGTTCTCGACCGCGCAGGCTTCGTCCAGGCTGCGGTCGTCGGTGTAGACGCGCTGGAAAGCGAAGCCCTGGGGCGGGTTCAGGCGGTGGTAGTAGGTTTCTTCGAGCTGCGTCTCGGTGGGCGGGTTCTCGACGTCGTGCTTGTGCGGCGGGTAGCTGCTGCTGTGGCTGGCCGGGGTGATGACCTCGACGACCAGCAGGTGCGCGGCGGTAGGATCGTCGTGCGGCAGGATGTCGCAGATGTAGCGCGTGTTCGTGCCCTGGCCGCGCACGCTGCGCCGCATCGTGGCCGGGTCGATCACGCGTACGGCGCGCTGCCCCGCATCCGCGCCGCCGGGGGCGCTGCACAGACCGATTTCAGCATCGCGCTGTGCGGTCACCTTCAGCGTGTGGCCTGCAGGCACGTAAACGGCGGCGGGCGAGACCTCGTCAAACACGCTGTCGCGCTGGCCCAGGGCCTTGTGCGTCTGGCCATCAACCGTCACGTCCACCGTGCCGGTCAGCACGACCAGGCAGAGTTCGCGCGTGCCGGTTTCGAGGCGCTCGGTCTCGCCCGCTGTCAGGCGCAGGGCGCGAAAGCCCACATGCGTCCATCCGGCGCGTTCGGGTGTGACGTTGACGATTTCGCGGCCGCTGGCGGCGGCTTTGGCAAGCAGGGGGCTGGTCATGGCGCGGTCCTTGTCAGAAATCAGATCAGATGAGGTCGGTTCAGTTCAGGCCATCGACCAGAGCGCGCAGCGTGTCGTAGCCTTTTTTGGCGTAAGCGTAGCTGGGCGCGACGGCCGGATCCTGTTCGGCCTCGACCACCAGCCAGCCCTCGTAGCCCGCGTCCTTGAGCACCTGCAGCGCGCCCGCGTAGTCGATGCAGCCGTCGCCCGGCACGGTGAAGGTGCCGTTCAGCACGCCGTTCAGAAAGCTCCAGCCCTCGTTGCGCGCCTGCGCAATCACGGCGGTGCGGACATCCTTGCAGTGCACGTGGATCACGCGGTGAACGTGTTTTTTCAGCAGCGCCACCGGGTCACTGGCACCGCCAAACCAGGCGTGGCCCGTGTCGAACAGCAGAAAAACCTGGGCCGGATCGGTCAGCGCCATCAGCTTGTCCACGTCGGCGGGCGATTCCACATAAGCGCCCATGTGGTGGTGGTAGGCCAGGCGGATGCCGTAGGTGTCGATCAGGTGCTGCCCGAAAGCGTTCAGGCGGCGGGCGTAGGCCTGCCAGTCGGCGTCGCTGCCAAACTGCGGGCGGTGCGACACGGGCGTGTCGATCTGGCCCTGGACGGTGCCCGCGCACTCGCCGTAAACCACCACGCGCACGCCGTTGTACTGCAGCTTGGCCATGTGCTCGCGGCAGCGCACGGTTTCAGCGGCCACGGCCTCGTCGTCGCTCAGTCCCTCGGGCACTTCGGCCAGAAAGCCCGAATACCAGCCCGACACGCAGGCCAGGCCGAACTCGTCCAGCTTGGCCTTCAGGCCAGGGCCGTCCTTGGGGAATTTGTTGCCCAGCTCGAAGCCCTCGTAGCCGATCTCGCGGCCTTCGCGCAGCGCGGTTTCCAGGGGCGTATCGCCGCCCAGCGAGGGCATGTCGTCGTTGAACCAGGAAATGGGGTTGATGCCGATGCGGACGTTCCAGCTCATGGGGTTCTTTCAGTGCAAGGGAGAAATCACAGCCGCTGCTGCTGCTGCGCGTGTTCGTAATCGCTGCGCGCCTGGCGCACGGCCTCGCGGGCCGAGACTTCCGGGATCGCCACCTCCCACCAGCAGCCGCCGTCGGTGGTGCGTGTGTGCGTGGTGTCGATGACGAGAACCTGGGTGCGCGTCGCCTGCCGCGCCTGGACCATGGCGACCTTCAGCCCGGTCACGTCTTTGACATGCACCGCATCGGCGCCCAGCGCGCGGGCGTGCAGGGCAAAGTCGATGCGGCTGGCCTCGCCGCCCGGCGCGATGCAGTCGTCCAGCATGTTGTTGAACGCCGGGCTGCCCGTCGCCGTCTGCAGGCGCTGGATGCAGCCGTAGCCCCGGTTGTCCAGGATCACCACGATCATCTTGCGGCCCAGCAGCACCGAGGTCGCCAGCTCCGAGTTGGCCATCAGGTAAGAGCCATCGCCCACGAAAACAATCGATTCCTGATCGGGCCGCGCCAGTTTGACGCCCAGGCCCCCCGCCACCTCATAGCCCATGCACGAGTAGCCATATTCCATGTGGTAATTGCCCGGGCGGGCGGCGCGCCACAGCTTGTGCAGCTCGGCGGGCAGCGTGCCCGCGGCGCACAGGGCGACGTCGTGGGTGGCGCTGTCCAGACCCAGTTCGGTGGCCGAATCGCGCACCGCACCGATCACTTCGGCGTCGTAGGGCAGCGTGTCCTGCGGGACATTCGTGGTGATGGCGCTGATGCGCTGGTTCGTGGCCGCTGCGCTGGCTTTGGCCTGAGCCGTCCAGGCGGCGTCGGCCGTCCAGCCCTGCAGCAGCGGCTGCAGCTGCTCCAGCCCGGTGCGGGCGTCGGCGACCAGCGCCTGGCCGCTCCATTTGGCCGCGTCGTAGGGCTGGACGTTCAGGCCCAGCAGCGCCGCCTGCCCGAAAAGCGCGTGCGAGCCGGTGGTGAAATCCTGCAGCCGCGTGCCCACGGCGAATATCACGTCAGCCTGACGCGCCAGATCGTTAGCGCCCGAGACGCCGTCCACCCCGATGGCGCCCAGGTTCAGCGGGTGATCCCAGGGCAGGCTGCTCTTGCCGCCGTGCGATTCCACCACCGGCACGCCGTGCGCCTCGGCGAAGGCACGCAGCGCGTCCCAAGCCTGGCTGTAGAGCACGCCGCCGCCCGCCACCAACAGCGGCCGCCTGGCGCCGCGCAGCAGTTCGGCCGCGCGCTGAAGCTCGGCCGCATCGGCGGGCGGGCGACGAAAGCGCAGCACCTCGGGGGCCAGGAAGCTGTCCGGGCAATCGAAGGCCATGGTCTGCACGTCCTGCGGCAGCGCCAGACAAACGGGGCCGCAAGCAGCCGGGTCGGTCATCACCTGAATGGCGCGGGGCAGCGCGGTCAGGATCTGCTCGGGGCGGGTCAGGCGGTCGAAATAGCGCACCACGGGGCGGAAGCAGTCGTTGGCGCTGACATCGCCCTGGCCGAAATGCTCGATCTGCTGCAGCACCGGATCGGGCCGCCGCGTGGCGAACACATCGCCTGGCAGCAGCAGCACGGGCAGGCGGTTGACATGCGCCACCGCCGCCGCCGTGACCAGGTTGGTCGCGCCCGGGCCGATGCTGGTGCTGACGGCCATGATGCGCTCGCGAAAACTCGCCTTGCTGTAGGCGATGGCGGCGTGCGCCATGGTCTGCTCGTTGTGGGCGCGGTAGGTGGGCAGCGGGTGCGCCGGGTGATCACGCTGCGCCGCCAGGGCCTCGCCCATGCCCGCCACGTTGCCGTGGCCAAAAATGCCAAACACGCCGCCGCAGTAGGGCAGCACGCGGCCGTCGTGGGTTTCGATGCGCAGCGCAGCCAGGTGCTGGACCAGCGCCTGCGCCATCGTCAGTCTTTGGGTCGTCATGTCAGGATCTCCTTCAGGTCGGCCAGCGGGGGGCGTTCAGGCGCTGCGGCTGCGGCGGGCGCGCCAGGCGTCGACCAGCACGGCAAAACGCGCGGCCACGGCCTGGATCAGCGCATCGTCGCCGATCTCGCCCGCCAGCCACTGCTGCGCAGGCTCGGCCCACAGCGTACGCCCGACCATAAAGCCTTTGACGATGGGGTTGGTGGCCTGCGTGAAGCTGTTCACCAGAAAATCCAGCGGCTGGTTCAGCCCCAGGATGACCGCGCCCCGGCAGTGCGGATCGTGCCGCGCCACCTTGTCGGCAAGCGCCTGCCAGCCGGCCGGCTGCATGGGCGCCAACTTCCACCACTCCGGGCGCACGCCCAGGTTGTAAAAGCGCTGCACGGCGCGCAGCACGGCCTCGTCGGCCGTGCCGTCTGGCGTCAGGGCCGGGGGCGGGATCAGTTCCAGCAGCAGCTCGTGGCCGCTGGCGCGCGTGGCTTCCCACAGCTCGAGAACGCGCGCTTCCTGCTCCAGGCGCAGGGCGATGTCGTCGTCCGGGTGATAGTGAACCAGGCATTTGAGCACCTGCTCGGTCGGCCACTGCACCAGCGCGCTGCCCACCGAGCGCGTGCCGTCAAAACGCAGCGGACGCGATCCGGGGCGCTCGATGGGGCGGCCCACCCACCAGCCGCGCCCGGTGGCGCTGGCCAGGGCGTCGCGGCCGTAATCGCCGCCGTCGATCAGCACGCCCATATGGCCCTGCAGGCCGTGGCTGGTCTCGACCTGTTCGGCGGCGCGGACCAGGCACTGCTTGAGCGCGGGAATGCGCGCCTCGCTGGCGCCCGCGCTGCGCGCCAGGTCGTAAAACTGCGCGCGGTGGTCAAAAGCCATGACGCACAGATCGTCCCAGACCGGCCGCGCCGCGCTGACGCGGTGCAGGTGCGAAAGCGTTTTGTCCGCATCGACTTTCGGGTTGCGCTGGCCGCTGAACCAGTGCGCCAGCTCGTCGGGCGTGGGCATGGCGGCCGAGCAGGCGTGGCGCGACACCACGATGGCGCCGCAGGCGTTGGCCACGCGCGTGGCTTCGGGCCAGTCCTTGCCCTGCAGCAGGCTGGCCAGCAGGCCGGACAGGAAAGCGTCGCCCGCGCCCAGCACATTGAGCACCTCGACGCGCTCGCCCGGATAGGTCGGCACGTCGGCGATGTCGTGCGGAATCTCGCCCTCGATGACGCAGCAGCCCAGCGGCCCGCGCTTGACCACCAGCGTCGCTTCAGGGCAAATGGCACGCACGGCGCGCAGGCTGGCGACCAGATCGTGCGCCACGCCGCCCGCGATGAAAAACTCTTCCTCGGTGCCGACCAGCAGATCAAAGAGCGGCAGCGACGCCTGCAGCTGGCGCGTCACCGCCGCGTTGTCCACGAAGCGATTCTCGCCCGCGCCGCGCCCGGTCAGGCCCCACAGCACGGGCCGGTAATCGATGTCCAGCACCGTCACCGCGCCGTGGCGGCGGGCGAATTCGAGCGCACGGTGGGCGGCGGCGCGCGTGCCGTCGGTGGACAGGTGCGTGCCAGTGATGGCCAGTGCGCGGCATCCGGCGATGAAGTCTTCGCTGATCTGCGCAGCGTCCAGCGCCATGTCGGCACAGTTTTCGCGCACAAAAAGCAGCGGGAAGGTGTCGCGGTCTTTCAGGCCCAGCAGCACGAGGCCGGTGAGGCGATCCGGATCAATCTGCACCTGGCGGGTGTCGCAGCCCTCGGCCTGCAGCGTCTGCAGCAGAAAGCGGCCCATCTGCTCGTCGCCGACGCGCGAAATCATCGCACTCCTGCCCCCCAGCCGCGCCACGCCAAACGCCAGGTTGCCCGAACTGCCGCCCAATGTTTTGGACAGCGTGCGCGCGTCTTCCAGGCCACTGCCGAACTGCTGGGCGTAAAGGTCTACGGCCAGGCGGCCGAGGCAGGCGAGGTCGTGGGTGCGGTTGGTGGGGAATCGGAGTTTAGGCATCGAACTGGCGCTCGCTCTGGGGCAGATGGGGTGGCAGTCTAGGACAAACGCATCAGAAAAGAAATAAAATTTTCTTAGTAAAAACACTTAGAAAATTTTTTCAACAAGAACCCATAATCTGTCTTGTCATCTGTCCATGCCTTTCGATGAGCGCAAAACCGACATACACACCCTTGGAGACCGTAATGAAAAAACTGATTCTTGCCTCCGCCGCCACCGCCGCCCTTCTGAGTCCGCTGGCGGCTCACGCCGAGAAAATTGGTCTGGCCATGGCCGAGCTGGACACCTTTTTGACTCTACTCAAGAATGGCACTTTGGACGCCGCGAAAAAACAGGGCGCTACTGTGCAAGTTGAGGACGCTCAAGCGGATGTGGGCAAACAGCTCAGCCAGATCCAGAACTTCATTGCCGAAAAGGTCGATGCCATCATCGTCAATCCGGTGGACACGGACGTCACGCCCAAGATCACCAAAATGGTCACGGACGCGAAAATTCCTCTGGTCTACGTCAATCGCAAGCCGGTCGATTTTGAGAAGCTGCCTGCTGGTGTGGCCTTTGTCGCCTCAGACGAGAAGGTCTCCGGCACATTGCAGACCCAGCAAGTCTGCAAACTGCTTAAAGGCAAAGGCGACCTGCTCGTACTGATGGGCGACCTGTCCAACGAAGCAGCGCGCACCCGCAGCAAAGATATTGAAGACGTTGTGGCAACCAAGGAATGTTCGGGCCTGAAGATCGTCGACAAGCGCGAAGGCAAGTGGAGCCGCACCAGCGCCCAGGACATCACCACCAACTGGCTGTCATCAGGCGTGAAATTTGACGCCATCATCGCCAACAACGATGAAATGGCTCTGGGCGCCATCAACGCCCTCAAGGCCGGTCGCAAGTGGACGCCAGCAACCATCGTGGCAGGCATTGATGCCACACCGGACGCTCTGGTTTCGATGAAAGCAGGCGACCTGAAGGTGACCGTTTTCCAGAACGCCGCAGGACAGGGCGCAGGCGCGGTGATTTCGGCGCTCAAGCTGGCCAAGAAACAGCCGGTGGACCGCTTTGTCAACGTGCCTTTTGAGCTGGTCACGCCCGAGAACCTGAGCAAGTACACCGGCAAGAACTGATCTCCGGACTGTCGCGGCGGGGTGGGTCTGGCGCCTGCCCTGCGTCCCTTTCCCAGTCTGGAGCCTGCTTTATGTCCACCGCCACCCACCTGGAGCCCCCTCCCTCACGCCATACCCATGTGGCAGCCCCGCTGCTGGAGATCAGTGGCATCCGCAAAACCTTCCCTGGCGTGGTTGCGCTGGACAAGGTGCAGTTCGCTTTGAAAGCCGGGACCGTCCACGCCCTGATGGGTGAGAACGGCGCAGGCAAATCCACGCTCATGAAAATCATCGCGGGCGTTTACATCCCCGATCAAGGCGAGATAAGGCTCAAAGGCCAGCCCGTGGTGCTGCGCTCGCCCATTGACGCACTCAGTCAGGGCATCGCGATGATCCATCAGGAACTCAACCTGATGCCGCACATGACCGTGGCCGAAAATGTCTGGATCACACGCGAACCCAAAAACCGCTTCGGCTTTGTCGATCACGCCGCACTAAAGGCGCAAACCGAGACACTGTTTGCACGACTGAACATCGACATCGACCCGCTGGCAGAAATCCAGACCCTGTCCGTGGCCGCGCGCCAGATGGTGGAGATCGCCAAAGCTGTGTCGTGGAACTCGGACGTGCTCATCATGGACGAACCCACTTCAGCGCTCACCGAGAAAGAAGTGGATCACCTCTTTCGGATCATCCGACAGCTGCGCGAACAGGGCAAAGGCATCATCTACATCACGCACAAGATGAACGAGCTGTTCGAAATCGCCGATGAGTTCTCGGTATTCCGCGACGGCCAGTACATCGCCACCTGCGCTTCCAGTGAAGTCACTCGCGACGACATCATCAAGATGATGGTCGGGCGCGAGATTACACAGATGTTCCCCAAGGAAACCGTGCCCATCGGCGACGTGGTTCTATCGGTGAAAAATCTGGGTCTGAAAGGGGTCTTTGAAGACGTTTCATTTGACATTCGTGCAGGCGAAATCCTGGGGCTGGCTGGACTGGTTGGCTCAGGCCGGTCCAACGTCGCCGAGACATTATTTGGCGTCACTCCCGCAACCAGCGGCCAGATCAGCATCCGGGGCCAGACGGTAAACGTTGACAAGCCCGCAACCGCCATGCATCACGGCATGGCCTTCCTGACCGAAGATCGCAAGGACACCGGCTGCTTCCTGTGTCTGGACATACAAACCAACACGGAAATGGCGGTACTGAACCAGCGCTACGTGAACGCACTGGGCTTTGTCCAGGGGGCGCAGTTAGCTCGCGACGCCACAGAGATGTCCCAGAAGCTGCGCGTCAAGACACCCGACATGCAGGAAACCATCCAGAACCTGTCGGGCGGCAACCAGCAGAAAGTGCTGGTGGCGCGCTGGCTGCTGACCCAACCGTCCATCCTGATTCTGGACGAGCCCACGCGTGGCATTGATGTCGGTGCCAAGGCCGAAATCCACCGTCTGGTCTCCGAACTGGCCGGCCAAGGCGTCGCCATTCTGATGATTTCCTCCGAAATGCCTGAAGTCCTGGGCATGAGCGACCGCGTGGCCGTCATGCACCAGGGCCGCATCACCGGCATTCTCGACCGATCCGAAGCCAGCCAGGTCAGCGTGATGGACCTGGCCTCCCGATAACCCGACGAGGTTTTCCAATGAGCAATGACGTTGCCCAAGTAGCCCCTGGACTCAACTCCGCCCCCCGATTCAAAATCCCGCAGGAGGCCAGTATTTTTGCCGTGCTGGTGGGCATATGCCTGATGTTTGAAGTACTAGGCTGGGTGCTCAACGGCCAGAGCTTCATGCTCAACCCGGAGAGGCTTCAGATCATCATCCTGCAGATGGCCGTGATCGGCATCATCGCTATCGGGGTCAACCTGGTCATCATCACCAGCGGCATTGATCTGTCATCCGGCTCCGTGGTAGCGGCATCGGCTGTGGTTGCCGCTAGCCTCGCGCAGGTATCGGACTTCCCGCGTGCGGTGTTCCCGGCGTTGACCAATCTGCCCATCCTGTGGCCCATTCTGGCCGGAGCAGGTATCGGCCTCATCGTCGGCCTGATCAACGGATCACTGATCGCCTACACAGCCATCCCGGCTTTCATCGCCACACTGGGCACAATGGTCGCAGCACGCGGTTTTGCCAAATGGTTCACCGGCGGCATGCCCGTGTCCATGCTGACCGACAACTTCGCGTGGATAGGCTCCGGCGCAAATCCGGTCTACCTTTTCCTGATCCTGGCGGTGATTTTCCACATCGTGCTGCGCTACACGCGCTTTGGCAAATTCACTTACGCCATTGGCGCCAACCGGCAGGCAGCCATCGTCTCGGGCATCAACGTCAACCGTCACATCATCTGGATCTACACCATCGCAGGCACGCTGGCCGGTATTGCCGGCACAGTGACTGCGGCGCGCGCCATTTCCGGCCAGTCGAGCATGGGCGTGATGTACGAGCTGGACGCCATTGCGGCCGTCGTTATCGGTGGCACCTCGCTGGCGGGCGGCAAGGGCCGCATCACCGGCACCGTGATCGGCGTGCTCATCCTGGGTGTGATGACCTCAGGCTTCACATTCATCCGCATCGACGCTTACTACCAGGAGATGGTCAAGGGCGTGATCATCGTTGCAGCGGTGGTGGCGGACCAGTACAGGAACCGCAAAGGTCGCGCCTGAGTTTCCTCTTTTATCCTCACTGAATTAAGAGTCGCCTTTTGGCGACTCTTTTTTTCGCCGCTGCCTGTCAAACGTTGGCCAAGGTGTGAACCAGAAACGGCAGCGCTGCCTGCAGCCTGCTGTCTGCCTGCGGCGCGCACACCGCGGCGGCCATGGCCTCGCACAGGCGGGTGGACATCCACTCACAAGGGTGTGAGAGAAGCACAGTGACGCAGCCGTCCAGCATGGCCTGACGAGTCACCTCGGTGAGATCGTGACAGACCACAATCAGGTCAGGTCTCGCGGCCTCGCGCAGTGCGTCAATCACGCCCTCCACGCCGCCGCCGGCCACGTATACACCCACCAAGTCAGGGTGTAGATGTAGCAGCTCCTGCGTCGTGGCGCGCGCCAGCCCCACGTCTTCGAGGCTGACCAGGGATTCAAGCACCTGAAAGCCCGGCGCGCTTTCGCGCAGCCAGGAGCGGAAGCTCACCTCGCACTGCTCCTGGCACAGGTAGCGGTGACTGCCAAGGATGAGCCCCAGCTTGCCCTGACGGCACAGGCGCGACATGGTCCAGGCTGCCGTTTGGCCGACTTTCCGGTTGTCCACCCCTACATAGCCGGCCAGAGAGGGCGCGGTCAGGTCCGAGACCAGCGCGAACACTGGCACGCCCCGAGCACTCACCGCCTCCACGGCCTGTGTGATCTGCGGGTGGTCTGCCGCGACCACTGCCACCGCGTCGCAGATCTGGCCCAGCTCTGCGAGGCGCTGCGCCACGCGGCGTGGTGTCAGGTCGTCCAGAAAGCTCAGCACGGGCTGGGCGCCGGGCTTGGGCAGACCCCGCACGGCCGCCCGCAGCGCAGCACCCAGCGCCCGATAGAAGGGCGAATGCGCGCTCTGCAGCACGAAACCCAGCGTGAGCGGGCGGGCCTGCTCGCCCAAACGTCGGCGGATCAGCCCCGCGCGGCGAAAGCCCACAGCCTCGGCGGCCGCTAGCACGCGCTGCGCGGTGTCGGGACGAACCGGCGCGCGCCGGTTGATGACGCGGTCTACCGTGGCCACGCCCACGCCCGCCTCGCGGGCCACGTCGGCCATAGTCGGCTCAGCGCTATGCGGCTTGTTCATGATGGTTCTATCAAATTTTCAGTCTGGCCGTGATCGCACTGATATGCGAAGGAGCCAAATCGTTGATTTTAAACTGCTAAAAATCAACAATTCGCACCTGACTGAATGCTCTGCCGACGGTTGGCCCGAGACATACAAACCATCAGAGTAATGATAGACGCGACCCGCAGGAGATATCCCCATGAAATCGCCCTTGACCCGTACATGTTCCGGCCCCTGAGCCTGGAACAACTGCCCCGGGCCACCCAAGAGCGCATGACTGATTTCAAGTTGCAAGGCCGCGATGCGTGCCGAATTGCTGCGCTCCCTTGACAAATTTCCGCGCCGCCGAGCGCCTTCCTTTTCAGAAATTTCCATGAGCATCCACATCATGAGTGCGCCCTGCTGCTGGGGCGTTGACGACGTCAGGAACCCACACCTGCCGCACTGGACCAGCGTACTGAGCGAGGCCAGCCAGGCCGGCTACCAAGGGCTGGAACTTGGCCCCTATGGCTATATGCCGCTGAACATCGGCACCGTCTCGGCCGAGCTGGACAAGCATGGCCTGCGCATTGTGGCCGGCACGATTTTTGACGATCTGGTGGCATCCTCCAACGGCGAGAACCTGATCCGCCAGACACATGAAATTTGCACGCTGATCCGCCAGCTGCCCAAGCTGCCTACCGAAGAAGGTCAACGCTTTGCCGCACCCTACCTGGTGGTAATGGACTGGGGCCACGACGAACGCGACTACGCCGCGGGCCATAGTGAGCGCGCTCCGCGCCTCTCAACCGGGCAGTGGGACACTCTGGTCGGCCACATCCGCGACATCGCTGAGTTGTCGTGGCAGACCTACGGCATCCGCAGCGTCATTCATCCGCATGCGGGTGGATATATCGAATTCGCCGACGAAATCGACCGGATCATGGCGGATATCCCCCACGAGGTGGCCGGGCTGTGCATCGACACCGGCCACAGTTACTACTCGGGAATGGACCCCGCCACCTGGTTGCGCAAGTACGCGCACCGCATCGACTACGTGCACTTCAAGGACATTGACCGCACTGCCCTCGACACCGTGCTGGCCAAACGCATCCGCTTCTTTGAAGCCTGCGGCGAAGGCGTGATGTGTCCCATCGGCCAAGGCGCTCTCAACTACGACGGCATTCGCCAGACGCTCGCCGACATCGGCTACCAGGGCTACATCACGGTCGAGCAGGAGCGCGATCCGTGCAACAAGGGCTCGGTCATGAACGACGTCAGGGCCAGCCGGGACTTCCTTCGCAGTGTGGGTTTCAACTGAAAGAGCTCATCATGATCAACGGAGAAAACCTCATCCCCGTCGCCATCCCCTGGGCCATGGTTGGTGGCGGGCGCCAGAGCCAGATCGGCTACATCCACCGTTCGGCGGCCCTACGCGACGGCGTGTTCAAGCTCGTGGCCGGCGCCTTCGACATCGACGCCCAGCGCGGACATGATTTCGGCGTCGCCATCGGTGTAAACGCCGAGCGCTGTTACGCCGACTATAAGACGATGTTTGCGGCCGAAGCTCTGCGCCAGGACGGCATTCGGGCCGTCTCCATCGCCACGCCCAACGGCACGCACTTCGCTATCAGCAAGGCCGCGCTCGAAGCAGGCCAGCATGTGGTCTGCGAAAAACCGTTGTGCTTCACCACGGCCGAGGCCGAAGAGCTGCGCGCGCTGGCCACTACAAAAAACAAAGTCGTCGGTGTAACCTATGGCTACGCGGGCCACCAGCTGATCGAACAGGCACGCGAGATGATCGCGGCCGACGAGCTGGGCGAGATCCGCATCGTGCAGATGCAGTTCGCGCACGGTTTCCACAACGAAGCGGTCGAAGCCGCCAACCCCGCCACGAAATGGCGCGTGGACCCGAAGATGGCTGGTCCGAGCTACGTGCTGGGCGACATCGGCACGCATCCGCTCTATCTGAGCGAGGTGATGCTGCCACAGCTCAAGATCCAGCGCCTGATGTGTTCGCGCCAGAGCTTCGTCAAGAGCCGTGCGCCGCTGGAAGACAATGCTTTCACGATCATGGAGTACGACAACGGCGCGGTGGGTTATGTGTGGTCCTGCGCGGTCAACGCCGGCTCCATGCATGGCCAGAAGATCCGCGTGATCGGCAGCAAGGCCAGCATCGAGTGGTGGGACGAAAGGCCCAACCAGATGACCTTCGAAGTTCAGGGCAAGCCTCTGCAGGTGCTGGAGCGCGGCATGGGTTATCTGCACCCTCGTGCACTGGCCGACGACCGCATCGGCGGAGGCCACCCCGAAGGCCTGTTCGAAGCCTGGTCCAACCTGTATGTGCGCTACGCACAGGCTATGGCGGCAAGCGACCGTGGCGACAAGGCAGCCCTTGCCGAGCTGCACTACCCAGGAATCGAGGCCGGCATCGAAGGCGTGCGCTGGGTCGAAAACTGTGTGCGCTCGGCCGACGCGGGCGCGACCTGGGTGGACTACAGGTGAGGCATTACGCCGCCACTCTCTCCCTCAGCCAGCCCATGCTGTCAGCCAGCGCGGACTGCGGGTCAGCGAGTTCCTGCACTTCTGCAGCAAAGGGTTCGAAGCTGAAGGGGCCACTGTACCCGGCAGCGATCAGAGCACGGATCTGTTCAGCGTTGCCGAGCCGGTCGCGGTCATCGACCAGCACGCGGTGGGCGTCCAGCATGTCGCTGACTGCCACGTCTTTGTCGGTTACGCCGGAGATATGGACCAGACCGGTCCACGCGGGGAAGAATTCAGTCTCGCCCGCCAGGTGGTGGTGGAAGGTGTCGTGCACCAGTTTGAATCGGCCTTCGCCACCGGCTGCCTGGATCGCCGCGATGGCATCGGCCTTGCGGCGCAGGGAGGACACCGGAAAGCCCAAGGGCTCGACCAGGCCGCTGATACCGCGCGACTCCAGAATGGGCTTGATGGCCTTGAGTGCGTTCACCACGTCGGCCTGGGAAACCGGCGTGCCGTCGTTCAGAGGACACATGACCAGCGCCTGCGCGCCACACGCGGCGGCGTAATCGGCCAGCTTCTCGGTCTGGGCACGGCGCTCGTCGTTCCACACGTTGAAGGGGTAAAGCGCATTGATCGACAGCAGGGTCACTTCGGCCACCTGCGCGGCAGCCTTGACATCAGCCGGCGCCAGTGTTCCGACCACATTGGGTGTGTCGTTGCGGATCTCGACATCACGTATGCCCAGGGCGCGAGCCATGGCAAAGAACTCGGCGGGAGACTGGCTTGGCGCCAGGATATGGCTTAGGGAAAAGCGCATGGGATTCTTTCTGGTGGGGGATGAATCAGTTGTAGAGCGCGGGACGCACCGGGAGGACAATCGCCACGGCCTGGCCATCGCTCTCCTGCGCCTGCACGCAGGCGTCAGACGTGACTGCGGCGGCGTAACCGTCCCAGGCGCTAGGGCCGGTGGCACCGCCTTTGGATGCCGCGGCAATGAAGTCATTCAGCTCTACGTCGTAGCTAGCAACGAAGCGGTCTTTCCAGTCGGTCAGTATGGCGTTCTGGCGCAGGGCGCCCAAGCGCAGATCGATGGCCATGGGTTCAGGCAGGCGGGCGGTGCCCTCTTCACCCACGACTTCGCACTGGATGTCATAACCGTAGGCGCAGTTGACGAAGACTTCGACGTCGATCAGAACACCTTTCTGCGTTTCCAGCACTACGACCTGCGGGTCGCGCAGCTGGCTGTGGCTGCGGGAAGCCTTGCGCGGGTAGAGAACGCGGGCCGAGACGTAATCGTCATCCAGCAGCCAGCGGAAGACGTCGATCTCATGGATCAGCGTGTCATGGATGGCCATGGGCGTGACGTAGGCCTCGGGAACAGCCGGATTGCGGTGTGCAGCGTGGACCATGATGGGCGCGCCTGTGTGCTGCTGCACGGCTGCTTTCAAAGCGATATAGCCTGCGTCGTAGCGGCGCATGAACCCCACCTGCACCAGGCGGCTGCCATGAGCGACTTCGGCTTCGACAATGCGCCGTGCTCCCTCGGACGTCGTGGCCAGCGGTTTTTCGCAGAATACGGGCTTGCCCGCAGCGATGGCGGCCAGCACATAGGGCTCGTGAGTCGCCCCCCAGGAAGTGACCAGTACCGCATGAACCTCCGGCGCTGCGATCAACGCCTCGCCGGTGTCGAAAAGGGTGGCATCCGGGGCAAGATCGCGACGCACAGTCTCCGCGTTGGCCCGGTTGACGTCGCTCAGAGCAACGACCTGTGCGCCACTGAGTACCTGCTGGATGCGCCGGGTGTGGTCACGGCCAATCATGCCGCAGCCAATGACGCCGATATTCAAAGTCATGGTTTTACTCCCTGGTGAAAATACTGGTCGATGTAGCGCTGCATTTCATTGCGCATAAAGCGGCCGGAAGCATCGGCCCGGTCTTCCCAGGCAAAAACGCAGGCGGTCATGATGCCGTCGAAGCCGATCTCGGCCAGCGTGCCGAAGAAGGCATCCCAGGGCACTTCCCCCTGCCCAATGTTCAGGTGCTGGTGAACGCGGGCCTGGGTGCCGGGTGGGTTCAGGATGTAGCGCAGCCCACTGGAGGCCCGGTGATTGAATGTGTCCCCCACATGCACATGGGCCAGCACGTCGGAGCACTCGCGCAGCATGGCGGCGGTGTCGTCGCCGAAGTAATAGGTGTGCGGTGCGCAGTACAGAAACTTCACCCGCGGGCTATTGACGGTGCGGATGATGTCCACGGCCGGCTGCAGCGTCTCGCACCAGTCCTCGGGGTGAGGCTCTATGTGCAGGTTGACGCCCGCCTTCTCGAAAAGCGGGACCAGCGTTTCCATGGACCGCCACCACGCGTGTTCGCAGGCCTCGATCATGCTGCCGGTGTGACAGCAGTAGCACGATCCGCCGTCCGGGTGCGGGCCACGGCCGAACTCGGAGTTCATCGTGTCGACTTCCATCTCCTGGCAGATTTCCAGCGCTCGCTGCCAGTGGCTGACCGCGGCCAGACGCTCGATCTCGTTATTGGATGCCCAGCGATACATGGGCAGGATGGACGCAATCTTCACCCCGCTGTCCTTCAGCGCTTTTTTGAAGCGGCGCACGCGCTCCGGAAACACGCGCGGAGCTTTGAACCACTCCAGAAAATCACCCCGGGGCGACAGCTCCATCCACTCATAACCCAGTTCGGCCACCTTGAAAGGCAGCTCCTCCAGGCTCAGATGACGGTGCATGAAAGGATCCAGGGCGATGCGCATGAGGGTCTCCTAGGTAAGGCAATGGAGATCAATGTAGGGCCGGAAGCCTGTGACTCCTGCACCATAATTGACGAAAAATCGTCAATTTATGGAAAACACCAAGCGCCGCAAAAAGACCGCCCGCTTTATTGAGATCGCCGCACTGGCGGGCGTCAGCGTGACCACCGTGGACCGCGTACTCAACGAGCGGGACAGCACCTCTGTGTCCACGCGCGCCCGAGTGCTGGATGCCGCCCGGCAGCTTGGAATACCCCGGCTGCTGCCCGATCCGCGCCACGGACTGATCCATGTTGACATCGTGCTGCCCGACAACCGCTCGCCCTTCTTCCAGCGTCTGAATCAGGCCATGCAGCGCGGCACGGCCATGCTGGACCGGCGCCTGGTCGTGCACCGCATCAGCCCGCCAGAAGATGACGAAGCGGCTCTGCTGAGCGCCCTTGCCCCGCGCCGCTACCGCCGCCACGGCCTGATCGTTGCCGCGCCCGATACCCCAGCAGTGCGCCTTGCGCTGCAGCAGGCGCAGGCGCGGGGAGAGCATGTCACTCTGGCTGTCACCCGCGTCAGCGGTCTGGACGGCGCAGGCTATGTCGGCATCGACAACGTGGCGGCGGGGCGCACGGCCGGCCTGCTGCTGGGGCGGCTGTGTCACCGCCCGGGCCGGGTGCTGCTGCTATCCAGCCGCCGCGATTACCTGGGCCACATTGAGCGCACCAGCGGCTGCCGCGCGGTGCTGGACGCGCGCTTTGCCCACCTGCAGTGCGATGTGGATTCCAGCGAGACCCATGACGATCCCGACCGCTGCTATTGGGCCGTGACCCGGGCCCTGCAGGCCAAAGGGCGCGGCGTAGTAGTCGGGCTGTACAACTCTGGGGCAGGCTCACCGGGCATCGTGGCTGCGCTGCAGCGTCACGCGCAAGACCAGCACATCTGCTGGGTGACACACGAGCTGTCAGACGATCACCGCCAATACCTTCTGCAAGGCGCGCTGGATGTGGTCATTGACCAGGATCCCGAGACCCAGGGCATTCGAGCCCTTCAGGACATGCTCGCGGCCCTGGGCTTCTCCCCGGCACCATCAGGACCGGCACGTCCCGGTGAATTCCGTCTGTATCTGGCCGAGAACATGAATCAGTGCCCACGACCTGATTAAAAAATACACGTCAAATAGAAATCATTTTCAGCTTGAATTTTTTCAGCAAAAATATTTCCTCTCCGGTAAAAGCTCTTTATAGTCTGTTTGGATAACGCCCAGACCACAAGGAGCCCCCATGAAACACGTCGCCGTCTTCGGCGCTGGCCGCATCGGCCAGATTCACGCCAGCAACCTCGCCGCCCTGCCCGGTGTGAAGCTGGATTTCGTCTGTGACGCGCTGCCTGCAGCAGCCGCTCGCCTGGCGCAGCAGCTCGGCGCGCAGGTCGCCGATACAGACACCATCCTGGCCGACCCGCGCATCAGCGCCGTGGCCATCTGCTCGCCGACCAGCACGCACAGCGACCTGATCGCGCGGGCAGCGGCGGCAGGAAAGCACATCTTCTGCGAGAAGCCGGTCGATCTGTCCGTGCCGCGAGCGCAGGCCGTAGCGCGGGCGGTGGCCGATGCGGGCGTGGGCTGCATGATCGGCTTTCAGCGCCGCTTTGATCCGACCTTCAGCGAAGCGCGTCGCCGCATGGACGCGGGCGAGATCGGCACCCCCGAGATGCTGGTCATCACCAGCCGCGACCCGGGGGCGCCGCCGGTCGAGTACATCAAGCAATCGGGCGGTATTTTCCGCGACATGCTGATCCACGATTTCGACGTCTTCCGCTGGATTCTGTGCGCCGATGGCGACGAAGCCGCCTGGCTGTCAGCCACCGGCTCGGTGCTGACCGACCCTGCGGTCGGCGAAGCGGGCGATTACGACTGCACCGCCGTGACGATACGCACGCACAAGGGCCGCCTGTGCCAGATCAACACCACGCGCCGCGCCGCTTACGGCTACGACCAGCGCTTCGAGGTGCTGGGCAGCCGGGGCCTGTTGCAGTGCGGCAACCAGGCGCCCAGCCAGGTCACCCAGTGGGACGCCAATGGCATCAAGGCCGACAAGCCGGAAGCGTTTTTCCTGCAGCGCTACGCCGCCGCCTACCGGCTGGAGATCGAGCACTTTTTCGAGTGCCTGCAGTCGGGCCAGCCGTTTAAAACAACCGTGGAAGACGGCGTGGCCGCGCAGAAGCTGGCCGACGCCGCCACCCAATCCGCCCGCACCGGCCAGCCGGTCAGCCTGTAAGCGGAACCCTGCCGGGCTGCGGCGCCCGCACAAAACCGGCGTGTTGCGCCAGCGCAGCCAGCGACATCTCCTGAGGCTGGGGCCACACGCCCTGCTCCAGCCACTGGCTGGCGGTCCACAGATCCTGCGGGTGGACGACGCCCCAGGCGGACTCCTCTTGGGCAAAGGCGAGCTGGGCGTAGAGGCGGCCGTCCTCGTCCAGCACGGTCGACAGCGCGTTGACGGGAGCATCGTCCAAGCCGGGATGCCGCCCCAGGTTCAGCGTCAGGTGGCTAAGGACGTGGCCTTTCTGATCGCCGTTCTGACCCAGACGCCAGACCCGTGGCGCGGCCTCCAGCGTCACATAAACGCGCTGCGGGCCGTTCTGGAAAAACCAGGCGCCGCTGCTGTCCACCGCGTAATTGCGGGCGATGAAGCCCAGCAGTTTGTCGTGCTGGATGCGGCTGCCTTTGGCGGCGGGAAATGGCCCGCGCGCTTGCGTGGCGTCGTCGCGCATCCACCAGTCGCCGCGCGCATCCAGCGCCAGCCAGCCGTAGCAGGCCGGCACATTGGGCCATTTGCGCAGCGCGGCGCGGACCAGATCATCCATGGTCACCCCCCATATCGCCAGCCCTGCGGCGTCTGCGCCCAGCCCGCCATGGGCATGCGCTGCTGCGCCCAGGCCATCATGGCCTGCGGCAGCGCCTGAAGATCGCCCGGGAAAGGCGCCGTTGCAAAACCCATATGCCCGCCGGTGGGCGGCTGCCACAGCGTCATGCCGGGCGCGGCCTGCGCGGCCCCGGGCAGACAAGCGGCCGGAACGAAAGGGTCGTTGCGCGGGTTGACCACCAGCGCGGGCACAGGCACGGTGTGCAGCAGCGGCAGGCTGCTGGCGCGCAACCAGTAATCGGCCGCGTCGCGGTAGCCGTGCAGGGGGCCGGTGAATACATCGTCAAAGGCGCGCAGCGTGCGCGCTGCGCGCATGGCCGGGCCGTCGAACAGGCCGGGAAACTGGCGCAGCTTGGTCTCGGCCTTGGCCTGCATGGTGCGCAGGAACATGGGCGTGTAGAGGAAACGGTTGAGCCCGGTGTCCAGCGCATCACCACAGCGCGTCAGATCCAGCGGCGCACACAGCGTGACCAGCGCGCAGGCGGTGTCCAGCACCTGCGTCGCGGGCTGCGTCTGCGCCCAGCGCAGCAGGGCGTTGCCGCCCAGCGACACGCCGACCACCACCAGCGGCCCGCTGCAGTGCTGGCGCAACCGGGTCAGGATCAGGTTGACATCGACCGCATCGCCGCTGAAATAGGCGCGTGGCGCCACGTTGATCTCGCCTGAACAGCCGCGAAAGTGCGGCAGCGCGCAGGCCCAGCCATTCTGGCGCGCCCAGTGGCCAAAGGCCTGCGCGTAATTGCTGGCCGAACTGCCTTCCAGCCCGTGCAGAAGCACCAGCATAGGCGCAGCCGGGTCGGCGTCCAGCCGATCGATGTCCAGAAAATCGCCGTCGGGCGTGGTCCAGCGCTCGCGGCGCAGTGGCAGACTGGCGGCCCCGCGCGGCAGGGCGCGGGCGGCGAGCCCGGTCAGCACCGTCTGCACCTGGCCGCCGGGCAGCCAGGCGGGGCTGGGCCAGGGCGCGGTGCTCAGCGGCGCATCGCCGGGAGCGGGGAGCGATGCCACGGGGATCAAGCCGCGTCCACCTCGTCCCGGGCGGCCTTCAGGTGGCGCTCGTCGGCCCAGGCCAGCACCTGCCAGCCGCGCTGCGGATGGTGGCTGACGCGGTGGATGGCGGCGTTGGGCAGCAGCCACTCGCGGGCGGTGTGCAGGGGCAGGCCGCGGATGTGGCGGTACATGCTGTCCAGCACGCCGCCGTGGGCGACCAGCACCACGGTTTCGCCCGCGTGCTGGGTGGCCAGGCGCTCCAGCACTTCGACGACGCGGGCGTGGAAAACGGCCAGCGATTCGCCGCCGGTCAGCACGGCATCGACCTGGCGCTCGTGCCAGATGCGCGCCAGCGGCTCGTCGCTGCACTGCAGCTCGTGCGCGCTGCGGCCCTGCAGGACGCCGAAATGGCGCTCGCGCAGGCTGATTTCGAGCTGCAGCGGTGGCAGGGCTGAGGCGGGCGTCAGGGCATCAAGAACCGCCTGAGCGGTCTGGCGTGCGCGCTGCAGATCGCTGCTGACCACGCGCTGGACGTTCTCGAAGCGCAGGGCCTGCGCGGTCTGCGCAGCCTGTTCCAGCCCCCGGGCGTTCAGCGCAATGTCGGTGTGGCCCTGAAGGCGGCGCTCGACGTTCCAGTCGGTTTCGCCGTGACGCACCAGCAGGAAGTTCGTCCCGGCCTCTTTGGAACTCATGGAGATTTGGGCGGCTGGACCACGGGCAAGCCGCCCGCCTGCCAGGCCGACATGCCGCCCTGTACGTAGGTGACATTTTTGTAGCCCAGCTGCGCGAGCTGCTGAGCCACTTTCTGCGAGCGGTTCTGCGTGCGGCACACCAGGTACACCGGCTGATCGGGATCGTTGGGGATTTCGGCCGTGCGCTGGGGCAGCTGGCTCATGGGCAGCAGTCTGGCCCCGGCGATGACGCCGTCGGCCAGCTCATTGCTTTCGCGCACATCAATAACCAGCGCCTTGCCGGTCTGCAGCCTGTCGCGCAGTTGCGCGGTCGTCACCGGCGCCAGTTGCGCCAAGGCCGAAGTCGCCAGCAGCATCGTGGCCAGCGCCGTGGTCATCGTTCTGAATCTCATCTCGGGTTCCCCACCGGTTTGGATACGGGGAGGAAGTTAGCAGATTTCAGCCGCGTCAGTGGTGAACTGCCTGCGACTCCCAGATGATTTCGGCGTTGTGCGCCTGCGCTTCGCGCAGCATGGCCAGCAGCGGCACGGCGCGGCGCTCGGGCCCGGTGCCATGGTCGGCCAGGCTCTCGTTGTCTTCGCTCTCGGGGTGGGGCACGGCGGACAGCGCTTCCAGGCCGCTGATGGCGGCGGGCATCTGTTCCGGGGTCACGATGCCCTGCGCCTCGGGCGATTTGCCCATGGCGCGCAGCAGGTTCTCTGCATGCGGATTCAGCATCAGAATGTCCGCGCTAAAACGTGATTTGAAGGTGTATTTCAAGGCAAACTCCAGTCAATATGTTGAACACGATTTTGGTTGTACCCCTTTCGCGATGACCCCACCGTCAACGTCAGTAGTTCGCGGCAGCGCTCGCCACCGCCTGAAGCGCTGGCAGTGCGCTCCCGGATCGCTCACCGCGCATCTGAACCGCACTTACGCCGACCGGGGCGGCATCCGCGTCCGGGTGCTGCCGGTGCGTCGCCCGGCCACGGCCTGGGAGCGGCGCCAGATTGGCGCGCGGCCCGGTGAAGCGCTGTGGCTGCGCGAAGTGGCGCTGTGCTGCGGGGACGAGGTGCTGGTGCACGCCCGCTCGGTCGCGCAGGTGCGCGCGACGCGGCTGATGTGGCGCTGCCTGCTGGGCCTGGGATCGCGGGCGATGGCCGAGGTGCTTTTCGCACCGCGCCGCACGCCGCTGAGCCGCACGCCACTGCGGGCGCTGGCGCGGCCGGTGGCCGGGTGCGGGGGCAATCAGGGGCCGCATGTTCCGGCGCGGCAGCGCGATCAGAGCGTGTCGCTCACAGGCGGACGCTGTTCGGTGTTTGGCAGGGCCGGCGCCTCGTTGCTGGTCTCGGAGTGGTTCTCCTCGGCCATCAGGCGGCTGAAAAAGCTGGGCAGCACGCGGGCGTAATGGCGGTACAGGTCGGCCAGATAGGGCAGCTCTGTCCCCTCGGCGGCGTCGCACAGCCACAGCAGGCGGCGGGCGTAGGCGCTGTTGGTGCGCATCTGCATGACATCCACTTCCATGCCCAGCTGCGCCTGCAGACCGACGTGGATGCGCGTGGCCATCACGTCCAGCATCTGCAGCGACAAGCGTTTTTCCATAAGGTCCATCCCGATCCATCCCGCATTCGTGAGACCCGATTGTTCTGTGCCGGGCGCACGCTGCCATCCCCTCACCTGCGGGTCTGGACCGCGCAAGAGGCTGTTTCTGGATGGAATCTGGGCCCCAGGCCCCGCGAATCCGGGGGTCTGGGGTCGGGAAGAGAAAGCCGGTGGACCTGACTTCAGCGCTGAACGCGTTAAAGCGTCAACGCTCAGCGTGCGGCCTGTGCCTCCACCACCGCCAGCGCGGTCATGTTGACCACCCGGCGCACGGTCGCCGAGGGCGTCAGCACATGCGCTGGCGCCGCCGTGCCCAGCAGCATGGGCCCGACGGTGACGCCGTGGCCAGCCGTCATCTTGACCACGTTGAAGAGGATGTTGGCCGCGTCCACGTTGGGGCAGACCAGCAGGTTGGCCTCGCCGCTGAGCGTGGTCGAAGGCAGCGCGGTCTGGCGCAGCGCTTCGCTGAGCGCAGCGTCGCCGTGCATTTCGCCGTCGCATTCGATGTCCGGACAGCTCTGGCGGAACAGGTCGCGCGCCTGACGCATCTTGATCGCGCTGGGTCGGCGGCTGCTGCCGAAGTTGGAGTGCGACAGGAAAGCCACCCGCGCCGGGAAGCCGAAGTTCTGCACCTCGGCCGCTGCCATCCGGGCGATCCCGGCCAGCAGCGCGGCGTCCGGCTGGTCGTTGACGTAGGTGTCGGTGATGAAAATGGTGCGCCCTTCCAGCATCAGCGCGTTCAGCGCGGCCAGGCCCGGCGCGCCGGGTTTGACCCCGATCACGTTTTGGATATGTTCCAGGTGCCCGTCGAAGCGGCCCAGCATGCCGCACAGCAGCGCGTCGGCGTCGCCCAGCCGCACCATCAGCGCGCCGATCAGCGTGGTCGAGCGCCGCACCGCCGCCTTGGCCGCTTCGGGCGAGAGGCCGTCGCGTCCCATCAGGCCGTGGTAGGTCTCCCAGTACTGGCGGAAGCGCGGATCGTCCTCGGGGTTGACGCAGTCCACGTCCACGCCGGGACGCAGGCGCAGCCCGGCCTTGATGGCGCGCGCTTCGATCACCGCCGGGCGACCGATCAGGATGGGCCGGGCCAGGCCCTCGTCCAGCACGGTCTGTACGGCGCGCAGCACGCGCTCGTCCTCGCCCTCGGCGTAGGCCACGCGCTTGGATTCGGGCGGCGCGGCCTTGGCGGCGGCGAACACCGGGCGCATGAACATGCCGGTCTGCGTGACAAAGCGCTCCAGGCTGGCGCGGTAGGCGTCCATGTCGGTGATGGGCCGCGTGGCCACGCCCGATTCGGCGGCGGCGCGGGCCACGGCGGGCGCGATGCGCAGGATCAGGCGCGTGTCAAACGGCGTCGGGATGATGTAGTCGGGCCCGAAGGACAGATCCTGTCCGGCGTAGGCGGCGGCCACTTCGGCGCTGCTCTCGGCCTTGGCCAGCGCGGCGATCTCGCGCACGCAGGCCAGTTTCATCTCCTCGGTGATGCGTGTGGCGCCGCAATCCAGTGCGCCCCGGAAAATGTAGGGGAAGCACAGGACGTTGTTGACCTGGTTGGGGTAATCGGAGCGGCCGGTGGCGATGATGCAGTCCGGGCGCACTGCCTTGGCCAGTTCGGGACGGATCTCGGGTTCGGGGTTGGCCAGCGCCAGGATGACCGGGCGGTCGGCCATGCTGCGCACCATGTCTTCCGTCAGCACACCGGGTGCCGAGCAGCCCAGGAAGACATCCGCCTCGGCAACCACGTCGGCCAGCGTGCGCGCTTCGGTGTTCTGCGCGTAGCGGGCTTTGCTTTCGTCGTAGCCGCCCGGGCGGCCCTGGTAGATCACGCCCTTGCTGTCGCAGGCGTAGATGTTTTCGGGGCGAACGCCCAGGCCCACCATCACGTCCAGACAGGCGATGGCTGCCGCGCCCGCGCCGGACACCGCGATTTTCACGTCAGCGATTTTCTTGCCCACCAGTTCCAGGCCATTGAGCATGGCCGCTGCCGAAATGATCGCCGTGCCGTGCTGGTCGTCGTGAAAGACCGGGATGGCCATGCGCTCGCGCAGTTTTTTCTCGATGTAAAAGCACTCGGGCGCCTTGATGTCTTCCAGGTTGATGCCGCCCAGCGTGGGTTCCATGGCGGCGATGATCTCGACCAGCTTGTCAGGATCGTTCTCGGCCAGCTCGATGTCGAACACGTCGATGCCCGCGAATTTCTTGAACAGGCAGCCCTTGCCCTCCATCACCGGCTTGCCGGCCAGCGGGCCGATGTTGCCCAGGCCCAGCACCGCCGTGCCGTTGGTGATGACGCCGACCAGGTTGCCCCGGCTGGTGTACTCGTAAGCCAGCGACGGGTCGGCCTGGATGTCCAGGCAGGGGTAGGCCACGCCGGGCGAATAGGCCAGGCTCAGGTCGCGCTGGTTGGACAGCGGCTTGGTCGGGGTGACGGCAATTTTGCCCCGGCCCGGCAGGCGGTGGTACTCACGGGCGGCGTCGCGCAGGGCCTGTTCGGCGGTGGAAATCGGTTTGTTCATGGGACAAGCGGTTGTGGAGAAACACAGGAAATCAGTCAGGATGGCGTCAGTCTAATGCAGGCTCCAGACCCGGTCTGTCCGGGGAAACACCCGAAGCCGCGCGCAGCAGCCCGTCGTCCACCAGGGTCTGCAGCCAGGCCAGATGCAGCCAGGTCGCGTCCTCCAGCCCCGGCGGCAGCCCCAGCGCCAGCAGGCGCACGCCCCGGGCTCGGGCTGGCCTGAGCCCAGAAGCCAGATCGGGCCAGGCGGTGGCCAGCGCGTCCCACGCCTCGTCATCCGGCGTGCCCGCAGGCAGCGCCAGCGCCAGCAGCGCGTCTCCCGGCGCCAACGCAGCCAGCACCGCCTGCTGCGCGGCCGGGCTGGTGGGCGCGGACAGCACCGCGCCACCCGGGGCGGCCAGCAGCTCCAGCGCCAGCGCCGACAGCGCCTGCTGGCGTGCGGGCGCCAGGACCAGGCCGTGGCGCAGCCCGGCCAGCGCCAGTGCCAGCGCGTCAAACGCCGCCGCATCCAGGCGCTGACGCTGCTGCTGCAGGGCAGCGCACTGCGCCTGGACGTGGCGCTGCAGCCGCGTCTGCGCCGTGTCCTCGGGCGTGGCCGCCGCCAGTGCGACGGGCGCCACGGCCAGACCAGCGCCCAGACGCAGCTTGAACTCGCTCAGGCCCTGGTAGCCCAGGCTGCGGCAGAAGCGCAGCACCGTCGGCGCGCTGACCTGGCAGCGCCGGGCGATCTGGGCAATCGGGTCGCGCAGCCAGGGGCGCGGCGCCGACAGCAGATCGCCGGCCACCTTCTTCTCGGACACCGACAGGCGCGGATAGGCCTCGCGCACATCCAGCAGCACGCGCGCGGTGCCGTGCTCCTGGCGCAGGTGGTCGGCCAGCAGCGCCGACAGGCCACGAAAGACGCCGTGCGGCGCCACGATGAGCTGGGTCGACACCGGGGCCAGGTAAGCCGCGAACCGGCCTTTGCGCGTGAACCGATCGCGAAAGCCCGAGCGCGGCAGCAGATCGGCCCAGTGCGGCAGCATCCCGCCGGCCAGGTAAACACCGCCCAGGCTGCCCAGCGTCAGCGCCAGGTTGCCCGCCACGCTGCCCAGAATGCCGCAGAAGAGCGCGATGGCCTGCAGCGCCTGCGGCTGCGGGCGGCGGGCCTGCGCCAGCGCGGCGATCTCGCGGGCGCTGCAGCCGCTGGTGGCCAGTGCCTCGCGCCCCGCAAGGCCCATCTGCGCGGCGGCGGCGGGTTCCAGGATCTCCAGATGCGCCACGCGGCCGGGCGTGCGCTCCAGCGTGCAGCACAGATCGAAGAGCAGCTCCAGCCCGCTGGCCGACAGCAGGCGCTCGGCCGACGGGTGGCCGTAGCGCGACTGCACCTGCACCACCGCCAGCGCCTCCAGTGCGTTGTGCGGCGCGTAGGGCACATGCCCGCCTTCGCTGCTGAGCACCGTCCAGCGCTCGTCCACCGGCAGCAGCCCGGCCATGCCCAGGCCCGTGCCCGGTCCCATCACAGCGCGCACCTGGCGCGGCTGCGGCGGGCCACCGCCCAGGTCTAGCGTGTCGCCGGGCTGCAGATCGACCAGCGCCATCGCCATCGCGGCGAAATCGTTGACCACCAGCAGCGTCTGCAGGCACAGGTTGCGCCGCATGGCGCTGACCGAAAAACGCCAGGGGTGATTGGTCAGCGCCACGAAATCGCCCGTGACCGGGTTGGCCACCGCAAACACCGCGTGGCGCACCTGGCCCAGCGGATCGTCGGGGAAGACGCGCTGCAGCACCGCCAGTGTGGCCTCTTCCAGGCCCGGCCATTCGGCGCAGACCAGGGTGGCGGCGAAATCCAGCCGGTCCGGCCACTGCAGGGCGAAACGCAGGTACATGCCGCCGACATCGACCAGCAGGCGCGGCGCGGATTCGCTGTCCTCGCCCGCCTGCCCGGCGCTGGCCGCCCAGACGCCGCCGGTGCGCGGCGCGTAGCCCAGGCCGGGATCGTCTGGCCAAGGGTCGGCGGCCGACGGGACGGCTCGCGGGGTGGCCACGGGCGTGGACGGCGGAATCGACATGTGGACCTCCCGGGCGATACAGCTTCTTGCCTCATCTTGTAACAGAGTTACATGAATGTCCAGAAGCCGTTGCATCCGGAAAACCCGATGCAAGCGCTAACCCTCACGGGAAAAGCGGGATGGGCTGTCCCGCAGATTCGCCACGATACGACACCAGGGAAAGCCCCAGACTGATTTCGGCGGTAACCCAATTACATTGATCCGGTCCACGCGTGTGGCCCTTTTCAATCCCCTTCATCCTCTTCGGAGAACCGCATGAAATTCAAGCTCGTCCCCCTGCTGGCTGCTGTTGGCCTCATGGGCAGTTTCGGCGCCGCCCATGCCGCCGGCGTGACCCTGACCATCTCCTGCGGCACGGTGGGGCAGGATTACGAGTGGTGCAAGCGCGCCACCGGCGACTGGGCCAAGAAAACCGGCAATCAGGTCAAGCACCTGTCCGTGCCTGCCTCCACCACCGACATCCTGGGCCTGTACCGCCGCATGTTCGCGGCCAAGTCCAGCGATGTGGACGTGGTCGTGGTCGATGTGGTGTGGCCTGGCATCATCAAGGATCACCTGATCGATCTCAAGCCCTACAGCAAGGGCATCGAATCGCAGCACTTCCCCGCCATCGTCAAAAACAACACCGTGGATGGCAAGCTGCTGGCCATGCCCTGGTTCACCGATGCGGGCCTGCTGTTCTACCGCAAGGACCTGCTGGACAAGTACAAGCTCAGCCCGCCCAAGACCTGGGCTGAACTGGAAGCCGCCGCCACCACCATCCAGGCCGGCGAACGCAAGGCCGGGGTGTCCGACTTCCAGGGCTTCGTCTTCCAGGGCAAGGCCTACGAGGGCCTGACCTGCGACGCCGTCGAATGGGTGGCCAGCAACGGCGGTGGCACCATCGTGGACAGCAAGGGCGACATCACCATCAACAACCCCAAGGCCGCTGCCGCGCTGGACATGGCCGCCAAGTGGGTGGGCAAGATCACGCCGCCCGGCGTGCTGAACTACGCCGAGGAAGACGCCCGGGGCGTGTTCCAGACCGGCAAGGCCGCCTTCATGCGCAACTGGCCGTACGCCTGGTCGCTGGCCCAGGGCAATGACAGCGTGATCAAAGGCAAGGTGGCCGTGTCGGCCCTGCCGGCTGGCGAAGGCGGCAAGGCAGCTGCAGCGCTGGGCGGCTGGCAGCTGGCCGTGCCCAAGTACTCCAAACACCCGGCCGAGGCGGCTGATCTGGTCATGTACCTGACCAGCGAAGCCGTGCAGAAGGACCGCGCCATTGGCGGTTCGTACAACCCGACCTACCCGTCGCTGTACAAGGACAAGGACGTGCTGGCCGCCAACCCCTTCTTCGGCAGCCTGTACGACGTGTTCATCAATGCCACGCCGCGTCCTTCGACCGTCACGGGCCTGAAGTACAACGAGGTCAGCCAGGCCTTCTGGCAGGCCACGCACAACGTGCTTGAAGGCAAGCAGTCGGGCGCCGACAGCGTCAAGGCGCTGGAAGCCCGTCTGAAGCAGATCAAACGTCAAGGCTGGTAAGGAAAACACCATGAGCACCAGTACCGCAGCCCGCAGCCGTCAGGCCTGGATCTTTCTGACTCCTTTGCTGGTGGTACTGGCGCTCGTGGCCGCCTGGCCGCTGGCGCGAACCATCTGGTTCAGCCTGACTGACGCCAACATCAACGACCTGTCCGCCGCCAAATGGGTGGGCTTTGAAAACTATTGGGGCGATTACGGCCTCTTTGGCAATTCCGCCGACACCAACGGCTTCTGGGCCGGTGAGTGGGGCACGGCGATCCTCAATACGCTGAAATTCGCCTCGGTCTCCGTCACGCTGGAAACCCTGCTGGGCCTGGCTGTGGCGCTGCTGCTCAATCAGGAATTCAAAGGCCGCACCTTTGTGCGCGCGGCCGTGCTGATCCCCTGGGCCATCCCGACCATCGTGTCGGCCAAAATCTGGGGCTGGATGCTGCATGACCAGTTCGGCATCGTCAACCAGTGGCTGCTGGATTTCCACCTGATCCACGACCGCATCGCCTGGACGGCCAACATGGATTACGCCATGTGGACCGTGGTGATGGTCGATGTCTGGAAAACCACCCCCTTCATGACGCTGCTCATCCTGGCCGCGCTGCAAACCTGCCCGAAGGACTGCTACGAGGCCGCGCGCGTCGATGGCGTCCACCCGTTCCGCGTCTTCTGGAACATCACCCTGCCCTTCATCAAGCCCGCGCTGATGGTGGCGGTGATCTTCCGCCTGCTCGACGCGCTGCGCGTGTTCGACCTGATTTACGTGCTGACCTCGAACAGCGACAGCACCATCTCCATGTCCGGCTACGTGCAGCGGCAGATGGTGGACAACGGCTACGTGGGCCTGGGCTCCGCCGCTTCGACGGTGCTCTTCCTGATCATCGGAGGCTGCACCATCGCCTACATGCGTCTGAGCCGCGCCACCGGCCGCAACAACGACTGAGCCCGCCATGAACTACGCGACACAACAGAAACTGGGCCGCATCCTGCTGTACGTGGCGGCCATCGTCATCAGCGCGATCTCGGTCTTCCCTTTCATTTACGCCATCAGCACCTCGCTGAAAACGGGCTCTGACCTGTTCAACCCGGCGCTGTGGCCCAAGGCACCCACGTTCTCCAACTATCTGTCGCTGTTCCAGACGGCCGAGCAGCCTTTCGGGCGCCACCTGCTCAACAGCATCATGGTGTCGACCGGCGTGGTCGCGCTGTCGCTCTTCCTGAGCCTGACCGCCGCCTACGCGCTGGGCCGCATCCAGTTCAAGGGCCGGGGCCTGCTGCTGGCGGCCATCCTGTCGGTGTCCATGTTCCCGCAGGTGGCCGTGCTGTCGGGCATGTTCGAGCTGATTCGCTTCCTGGGCCTGTACAACAAGGCCGTCGGCCTGATCCTGCCTTACATGATCTTCACGCTGCCCTTCACGGTGTGGGTGCTGACGACCTTCATGAAGCAGCTGCCCAAAGAGCTGGAAGAGGCCGCCATCATGGACGGCTGCAGCCCCTGGCGCATCCTGAAAGACGTCTTCATGCCGCTGCTGTGGCCCGCGCTGGTGTCCACCGGCCTGCTGGCCTTCATCGCGGCCTGGAACGAGTTCCTCTTCGCGCTGACCTTCATTCTGGACAACCAGGAGCGCACGGTGCCGGTGTCGATCTCGCTGCTGTCCGGTGCCAGCAAGTACGACATCCCCTGGGGCAATATCATGGCCGCCTCGGTCATTGTCACGATCCCGCTGATCGTGCTGGTGCTGATTTTCCAGAAGAAAATCGTCTCCGGCCTGACCGCTGGCGCCGTCAAGGGTTGATCCCTGGCTGGCTTTTTGCTGATTTCCCAAGAGTCTCCATGAACGAAAACGCACTCACCCCCGCCACCAACAGCAACTGGTGGCGCGGCGGCGTGATCTACCAGATCTACCCGCGCTCCTACGGCGACAGCAACGGCGACGGCATCGGCGATCTGCCGGGCATCACCGCCCGCCTGGATTACGTCGCCTCGCTGGGCGTGGACGCCATCTGGCTGTCGCCCTTCTTCAAAAGCCCGATGAAGGATTTCGGCTACGACGTCAGCGACTACTGCGACGTCGACCCGATGTTCGGCACGCTGGACGATTTCCGCGCCCTGCTGGACAAGGCGCACCGCCTGGGCCTGAAGGTCATGATCGACCAGGTGCTGTCGCACACCAGCGACGTCCACCCCTGGTTTGTCGAAAGCCGCTCCAGCCGCGACAACGCCAAAGCCGACTGGTACGTCTGGGCCGACGCCAAAGACGATGGCACGCCGCCCAACAACTGGCTGAGCATTTTCGGCGGCAGCGCCTGGCAGTGGGACACGCGTCGCCGCCAGTACTACCTGCACAACTTCCTGGCCAGCCAGCCCGATCTCAACTTCCACAACAAGGCGGTGCAGGACGCGCTGCTGACCACGGTGAAGTTCTGGTTGGATCTGGGCGTGGATGGCTATCGCCTGGACACGGCCAACTTCTACTTCCACAGCCAGAGCCTGAAGGACAACCCGCCGCGCGGCATGCCGCAGGGCGAAGACCCGGCGGTGAACAGCGTCAACCCCTACGCCTGGCAGTGGCACCACTACGACAAAAGCCAGCCCGAGAATCTGGCCTTCCTGCGCCGCCTGCGCACGCTGCTCAACGCCTATCCCGACACCACCATGGTCGGCGAGATCGGCGACGACGACGGTCTGGCGCGCGTGGCCGAATACACCAGCGGCGGCGACAAGCTGCACATGGCCTACTGCTTTGACCTGCTGGGCGGCGTGCACGACGCGCCCGGGCTGCACGCCATTTTCAGCCGCTTCCACAGCCTGGGCGGCGACAGCTGGCCCTCCTGGGCGCTGAGCAACCACGACTGCGTGCGCGTGGGCTCGCGCTGGCGCGGCGCGGATACGCCGGTGGCGCTCAAGCGCTTGGGCGGCGCGCTGCAACTGGCGCTGATGGGCTCGCCCTGCCTTTACCAGGGCGACGAACTGGGCCTGCCCGAAGCCGACATCGCTTTCGAGGATCTGCAGGACCCCTACGGCATCACCATGTGGCCCGATTTCAAGGGGCGCGACGGCTGCCGCACGCCCATGCCCTGGTCGGCCCAGGCGCCCCACGCCGGGTTTGGCACACCAGCGGCCACCGCGCCCTGGCTGCCCGTGGCCCAGCCCCACCTGGCGCTGGCGGTGGACCAGCAGGAGGGCGATCCGGCCAGCGTGCTGTCCACCTATCGCCGCCTGCTGCACTGGCGCAAACAGCAGCCTGCGCTGCTGCACGGCGCCGAAACGCTGCTGCCTGTGCACCCGCAGGTGCTGGGCCTGGTGCGTGAGGCACCGCAGCAGAAGCTGCTGGCCCTGTTCAACTTCAGCGACGCGCCCGCCAGCCTGCCCCTGCCTGCCGGCTGGGAAGCGGCCCGCATCGTCCAGCAGTCCGAGCCCACCGAGGCTGTGCGCCTGGAGGGCACGACCGTCCAGCTGCCCGCCTGGAGCGGGGTTTTCCTCACCGTGTAAGGCCGCCCTGCCGCGCGCCCGCCCCTGCCACCGCCTAGAAAGCCCGCCATGTCCCAGATCGTTTTCAAGAACATCCAGAAGATTTACCCCGGCGCCACCACGCCCACGATCAACAACGCCAACCTGACCATCGAAGACGGCGAGTTCTGCGTCTTCGTCGGGCCGTCGGGCTGCGGCAAATCGACGCTCTTGCGCATGGTGGCCGGTCTGGAGGACATCTCCAGCGGCGATCTGTCGATCAGCGGCGTGCGCGTCAACGACATGGCACCCGCCCAGCGCGGCGTGGCCATGGTCTTCCAGAGTTACGCGCTCTACCCGCACATGACGGTGGGCGAAAACATGGCTTTCGGCCTGAAGGTGCTGGGCTCGGACGCCGCCGACATCAAGCGCCGCGTCGATCAGGCCGCCGAAGTGCTGCAGCTCACCCCGCTGATGGATCGTCTGCCCAAAGAGCTGTCGGGCGGCCAGCGCCAGCGCGTGGCCATTGGCCGCGCCATCGTCAAGGAGCCCAAGGTCTTCCTGTTTGACGAGCCGCTGTCCAACCTGGACGCTGCGCTGCGCGTGCAGACGCGCATCGAGATCGCCAAGCTGCACAAACGCATCAACACCGCCAGCATGATTTACGTCACGCACGACCAGGTCGAGGCCATGACTCTGGCCGACAAGATTGTGCTGCTGCACACGGGCAAGCTGGTGCAGGAGCGCGGCTCGGTCGCGCAGGTCGGATCGCCGCTGACGCTGTACAACCGCCCGCAAAGCCGCTTCGTCGCCGAATTCATCGGCTCGCCCAAAATGAACGTGCTGCCTGCCAAGGTCAGCAGCGCCAGCAGCACGGGCCTGGCCATCCAGGTGGGCGGCAACACGCTCAACGCGGCAGTGGACGCCAGCGGCCTCAAGGGCCAAGACGTGTTCATCGGCATCCGTCCCGAGCACGTCGTGCTGCTGCCCGAAGGCAGCTCCACGGGCGACAACCGCGTCAGCGGGCGCATCGAATATCTGGAAAAACTGGGCGACGCCACGCTGCTCTACGTCGAGCTGGCCACCGGCCTGCCCTCGATCACCGTGCGCCTGGAAGGCACGCACAGCCTGTCCATCGGCCGCGAAGTGCAGTTCCTGATTCCCGCCGAGCACGTCCACGCCTTCGGCACGGACGACATGGCGCTGCCGCGCCTGGGCGATCTGCCGAGCTGAAGCCCCTTCGCTTCTGCCCACCAACGGCCCTTCGGGGCCGTTTTTGTTGGGGCCACAACTGCGGCAGATACAGCCTGCGAAACAGGATGACGCACGGGTCGGGATGATGCGGGCTTGATCCATTTCAGCCAGCGCCCAATGACACACATTGCCCTTGTGGGTGACTCCATTTTTGATAACGCGCGATATACCGCAAGAGGCCCAGCGGTGATCGACCATCTGCGCGAGCAGATACCAGCCGGCTGGCGTGCGTCGCTACTGGCTATGGACGGCGCAGTGACCGCCCATGTTCCCGCCCAGTTGCGTCGACTGCACGCCACGCACACGCACCTGGTTCTCAGCGTCGGCGGCAACGATGCGCTGCAGCGCGCTGATGTTCTGGATACCCCGGTAAGTAATAGCGACCAGGCCTTCACCCTACTGTCCAAGGCCATTGCTGCATTCGAAACCGATTATCGCGCCACAGTATCGCAGTGTATTGACACTGGCCTGCCGCTGGTCGTCTGCACGATCTATAACGCGAACTTCCCGGATGCTGATTATCAGAAGATCATATCCATAGCGCTCAGGGCCTATAACGACGTCATTATCCGCGTTGCATCGGAATATAACCTGCGCGTGATTGAGCTGCGCCGCGTCTGCACTTTGCCAGAAGATTATTCCAACGATATCGAACCTTCCGTGGCAGGTGGCCGGAAAATCGCGGCGGCCGTCGTGCGAGCGGTCACGGAGGGGCGGTTCTGCGGCGGCGGTGCGCAGGTGGCGGCCTGGAATTGATTTGAATCGATATATCAGTTATGACAGATCGTAATCCAATCATTTGGACCGGAGACCTGAAAACCGACTGCACCGCCAGATGGTCGGGACTATTGCTTCGCGCCAGACTCAGAGACAATAAATCTGGCTGGTGGTGGCGGGTCTATCGCATCGAACCAGGTCAGATTTATGCGGAAGCAATTATTGAATCGGACAACATACCCCAGAGATTTGGTTCAGGAACAGAATCCCGTCGGTATGCAGAAGCCGTAGCCAGGGCCTATATCAAAAAAATGAAGGAAAAGCAACCGTTTAAACCGCAATCGATGCGAAAGCATAAGAAGGCGCGGTAGAGAATGCAGCCGCTGTATCAACGAGCGATCCCGATACCGGAAAATCCAGCTGGTTCGGGTCATTGCGGCCAAATAGCAGTACAGCCCGCATGAAGTTGCCTCTGAAGACAGCGATGGCGATCCAATCTCCGCCAGCCATCCTGCGCGCGGTGCAGGAAGGGCACTTCAGTGGCGGCGGTGCTCAAGTGGCTGCATAACAACAGCTCTGGATCAACCCTCTGGCAAGCACAGCATGCGACACAGGATGTCGCGTCGATCTGGATGATGCAGGTTTCTGGACCCGCCATCATTCAGGAGGCCTTATGCCCAGCGACACCTTGTCCTTTCAGTACGACCCCCTGCCCGAAAATTCCCCGCTGTGCCTGTGGGCGCTGCGCATCCTGCTGGACCTTGGCGCGCACCAGAAATTCATCCGTTACGAGTTCCGCGACGATAGCCTCGCCATCGCGCTGGGCTTGGGCGATTGGGTGGATTCCGAGACCCGCAAATTCAACCCGCCAGCGATCCGCGCTGAACTGCGGCGCAAACGCCAGCGTTTGGAGAAGCAGGCCGATACCCTCAAGCTGCCCGAACTGCTGTCCAGAAATCTCACCAAGCTGGCTGAACTGGTCAACCTGTCGGCGACCGAGCTGCAGATTCTGGGCTTCGTCATCTGCCTGCACGGAAACAGTGCACTGCGTACGGCCGCAACGCTGCTGTACGATCTCACGACCCCGAAATGCGTGCAGGCCCTGTCGGCGATTTTGAGGGTTGAGAGCAGCGGGATCAGAAAGGCCTTGTCGGGCCAGTCGGCTTTGGTCGGTGCAGGATTGATCACGCTCGCCCCCGAAAATGACACTCTCGACGACAAGCTGAATATCCTGAGCCCCCATTTTGTGGATCAGATGCTGCACTTCGACATCGAGCCCGACCGGCTGCTGGCCGGTATGCTGGTGGCGGCAGACGACAGCCATCTGACTCTGACCGATTACGAGCACATCCAGACCGATCTGGATATCCTGCTGCCGCACCTGCGGCAGGCCCTGCAATCGAATCAGCGCGGGGTGAATATCCTGATTCATGGCGATCCCGGCACCGGGAAAACCCAGCTGGTCCGGGTCATCGCGGCGCAGTTGGAGCACAGTCTGTATGAAGTCGCCTCGGAAGACAGCGAAGGCGATCCGATCTCCGGCAGCAAGCGCCTGAGCGCATTTCGCCTGGCACAGCGCTTTTTCGCCCGGCAAAGAGCGCTGATTGTTTTCGATGAAATCGAGGATGTTTTCAGCGATGAACAAAGCCTGGGCGCCAAAAGCACGGCCCAGCGCCACAAGGCCTGGCTCAACCGGATGCTGGAAAGCAATCCGGCGCCGTCCTTCTGGATATCCAACGATATCTCGAGCATGGATCCGGCTTTCATCCGGCGGTTTGATCTCAGTCTGAAGTTGACCCCGCCGCCCAGAAAGCAGCGCGAACGCATTCTGCAGCAAACCTGCCAGGGCCTGCTGGATGCCGAAGCCATCCGCCGCCTGTCGCTGGCCGAGCATCTGGCCCCGGCCGTTGTCGCGCGCGCGGCGGCAGTGGTCCAGCCCATTCAGGCCGAAATTGGGGTGGACAAAACCGTGGCGACCCTGGAGCGCCTGATCAATAACACGCTGATCGCGCAGGGCAACAAACCCCTTGCCCAACCGGATCGGAGTAACTTGCCGCAGGTTTATGACCCGGCTTTCATCCATGCCGATGCCGACCTGGCCGGTATTGCGGACACACTGAAAACCCGGCCTGTCGCCCGGCTGTGCCTGTATGGACCGCCCGGTACCGGAAAAACCGCCTATGGCCGCTGGCTGGCCCAGCAGCTGGATCGGCCGCTGCATGTCAAACGCGCTTCCGATCTGCTGTCCATGTATGTGGGCGAGGCCGAGAAGAATATCGCCCGCGCATTCCGCAGTGCCCAGCGCGACGATGCCGTCCTGATGATTGACGAGGTCGATACCTTCCTGCAGGACAGGCGCGGCGCGCAGCGCAGCTGGGAGGTCAGCCAGGTCAACGAAATGTTGACCCAGATCGAGGCGTACAGCGGCGTGCTGGTGGTTTCGACCAACCTGATGGACCAGCTCGACCCGGCTGCGATGCGCCGCTTTGACCTGAAAGTCCGCTTCGATTACCTGCGCTCCGAGCAGGCGCAGGAATTGCTGCAGCGGCACTGCGCGCAGCTCAAACTCCCAGAACCGTGCCCGGATGAGCTGCGCAGGATGTCACGCATCAAGGCCATCACGCCAGGCGACTTTGCGGTGGCTGTGCGACAGTCGGGTTTCCGATGCATCACATCGGCCAGCGACCTGATCACGGTGCTGGAGCGGGAGTGCGAGGGGAAAGAAGGCGCGAGGGTGAGGGTGGGGTTTGTTTGAGTCCGCTCTATCAGGGCATCATCAAATATCAACAATAAATTTGCGAGGGAATTATGTCGTCACAGAATAAACTGGATCAAGTTACAGAATCTGATTCTTTCGGCCTGAGCATTGAGGATGCGGTTAGGTGGCCCGAGGGAAATTTGTGTGGAAATTCTAGTCGCCTGATGTTGCCCCCGATTCAGCGATCTCTGGTTTGGAACAATGCGCAAATTATTAATTACTGGGATAGCCTACTGCGCGGCTATCCCGGTGGAACTATGCTTGTGCATCAGCTAAGTCCGGGCAAAAAAGGCATCGATTTCGAAGGAAAAACCCATGATGTTGGTGAAAACGACTATCTTCTTTTTGATGGGCAGCAGCGCATGTCCGCCCTGCTTCTGGGGTATGGAACGGGTCCGTTGAGCGGGCATTTGAAGCTTTGGGTGGATTTGGGAAAAAAGCCAGAAAAGAGTTCGGACCTTAAATTTCAACTGCGTGTGACATCAGCCGGTCAGCCGTTTGGTTATCAAAAAAACAATCCAAGTCAGAAAATTGATCTCGACACACGAAGAAAAAAATGGAATGAGTGGCAGAGCGAAAGTGCCCCTAGCGAAGCGTTCAAGAGCGTTACGGGGAGGGATTTGTTGAGCGGAGTGATACCAATCGAGCTCAGTAAGCTACTCGGGGCTCAGTCTGTCGAAAATATTCACCAAATGATTCGCTCAGAATATTCCGAAGACGCGCTTTTGGATTTGAGTATGGATGATGCCAATGATTTTTTCAAACATCTTGCGAAATTGAAGAAGACAAAAACTCTCTTTCAAATTGTTTCTAAAAATATTATCAATAATTCAGAGGACTACTCGAGATTATTTGCCCGATTGGGCCAAGGCGGAACACGGCTTTCCGATAACGAGCTGGCATACTCGATCATTAAAAACGAAATCCCCGAAGTGCGGGAAGGCATGCAAGATGTCGTCAAAAAATCTGGGCGTTTGGCAAGTGATGTTGACTTGGCGCTAGCTGGATTACGGGTCACAAAAATGGAGCCTTACGAAATAGATTGGGATGGTGATTGGGAAAAGTACTCTCGGCCCAACCCCGCCTCAACCCTTGCAGTGCTCCGGGATAAAAAACAAGTCCGCGATAAATATGAAGAATTTATTTGCGAACAAGATGGCAATTTTCATTATGCGGAAATCGTTTCACAAATACGAGACGAACTGGAGTATGACACAGTCAAAAATCCTAATGGTCTGCCAAAAATCTTACTTGCGCAGCTACCAAAGGCATTAATTGAAGTGCTTGTTCTTTTCTTCGGAAACCGAGAAGACAGCGCGAATCAGCCCTTAAAAGCTAATAAGTCATTGCTTGGGTTTGTCTTGGCTTGGCTGGGTTTTGTTCATAATCATGACAAAGCTGCAGATGCAATTTTTTATAAATATTCTGATTCAAAACCGAAATTGCATTTCACTGCTGACAGCCTGAGAGATTTTTTCGCGCATATTGCAGAATCGGGGGCGGCTTATCAAATCCCTCATGCCGCCGATATTAAAAAATTCAGCGATGATCTAATTGAACGAAAAGCTGAAAGTCAGCTCCGATCCTATAATGAAAGATTTCTGCTCCGGCCAATTGAATCCGCTGACTCCTATGATAGGAAACTTGATTTCGAGCGCATCGGCGCTACGCTGCGAGTTTTGTCTTCTGATCAAAACAGCATAAAACGCATCCTTCTCTGGTTGCAACGCAAATATATTCAGAATAACTCGCCAAACTATGATCCAACATCGGAACGTGATGAGGATTTGCCGATTGATCTGGACCACGTTATTCCGAATTCCAACTTCGGGTATCATTGGGCAGGGCGAGGGGGTTATTTGGCGGACGAATTTGTTAACGACGCCAAACTTTTGGATTATTTTAGAAGTTATCGCGGCTTGATCGGAAATTCGCTGGGCAACTTCAGGTGGCTAGACTCCAGTGAAAATCGTGGAAGAGGTGATTCAGGTATTTCAATCGACCAGGAAGCTCTGGATTTATATTGCTTTGATTCAATTGAGTCGATTCGATCTTGTGATAGGCTGATTTTTGAGAACAGAAAAGAAACCTCTGAGTCGCTTCCTTGGACTAAAAGCGACGTTGCGGATTTCCAGTTTCTGATTGATGCTCGCACACTATTTCTCATTAAAAAATTCATCACCGAAAGTGGGATCGAAGAGCTGGTGCATCCTGCGACAGATTCCAGCCCTGACCCCACCGCCTCCGCCACAACCTGACGCACCCCTGCGGACAATGCAGGTGTCTTCACCTCCCGCATGGCCATGAAACATCACCGCTGCGACCTTTGTCCTGAATCTTTCCTGCCGAACCCGCCGGGCCACCGGTCTGGGGCCTTGTGATGGCGCCGGTTCCGCTGGGCTTGGCGCCGCCTTTGAAAGTGGCCGACGTGGTTCTGCGTGGGTTGCGCGCCTGCGGCCGCTACGACGGGCAGGTGCTGCGCACCACGCTGCAGTTCACCTTTCACAACCCCACCGCGCAGCGCATGTGGGTGTGCCACACCTTCGCGATTCCGCCGCGGGCCACCCTCGGCGCGTGGCAGGCACCGGACACCCTGGAGGCGTCGCTGGCGCAGGACACCCGCTATGCCGTGGCGGGCGTGTATCACCTGCGCCTGCGCTCGCTGCTGCCGGGCGAGACGGTGCTGGTGGAGGTGGCGTGGGCGCAGGAGCTGACCCCGGAGTCGGGCCGCGCGCGGCTGGTCATCCCCAGCACCGTTGCGCCCTACTGCGGCGCCCGGCTGGATTGCGGCACGCAGATCCATCTCTTCCACTGGGATTTCAAACCTGCGCCCAAGGAATGGCTGGAAGGCTACCGGTTTGACCTGTTGCTGCATCTCGAAGGCCCTGCGGCGCGCGCCCGGGTCGGCAGTGCCAGCCACGCCATTTCGGTCGGCCCGGCGGACGGCGCTCTGGATGTGCGTTTGCTGGCCCCGGCGTGGATGGACCGCGATGCAGTCATCCTGCTGGATGACATCCCGCAGCCCGATGCGGCCCCGGCGGCGCAACGCGACAGGCCGCTCAAGCTGATAATTCTGCTGGATATTTCGGGTTCGATGCGCGATCACCTGGGTCAGGCGCAGACTGCGTTGCTGCACCTGGTGGATGTGCTGCAGCAGGGCGCCGTGACCGATGGCGAAGCCTCGCTTGAAAGCCTGTGGCTGCACCGTTTTGACGAAACGCTCATGCCCGTGATGCGCGCCCGGGCGGATCAGCCCAGACAGTTGACGGCCCTGCGCGAGGCGGTCCTCAGCAGCCAGTCGGGCTCGCGTGGCACCGCCCTGCTGGAGGCGCTTGCGGAACTGGCCCAGCGGGCCGAGGCCAGCACTGCCCCGCACGACGTGCTGCTGATCAGCGAGGGGCACGAGGTGCCTGGCGTGCGGCAGTGGCTGGCGGCCTTCCCGGCCGACCGGACGGCGTATCCGCTGCGCATTCACGCGCTGGGCCTGGGCCGGGCGCCCAGTGCGGATATCCTGCAGGCGCTGTGCCATGTCACAGGCGGATATTGCGAATTCGTGACGCCCAACGAAAATGCCGCAGCCGCTATTGCCCGGCTGGCGCACAGAATCCGGACAGCGCCGCCGAACGCCGTGAGCGATACGGGCTGCTTGAGTGGCGCGCCATACTCGCAGCAGATACCTGCGCGGTGCCCGCCCAATACCGCAATCGGGCCTGCGCCTGAGATATTCCACAAAACCGCCCAGCTCCTGGCCCACAGCCAGTCGGGATCAGGCTGGGATACCCATCAGGCGCTGCCCGCGCAGGTGGGGGAATCGTGGGGGGAAACCGAGGAAAGTCTGTTGTGGCGGATCAAACAATATCGCCTGCGCCACCCCACGCCAGCATTTCTTCGCCGACCCCGCCGCGTGGAGGTGTCATGAAACGTCTGGGTCCTGCGGCCCCCTATGCCTATCCCCGGTTTTTTCTGGTGATGGCCCTGGTTGCACCAGTCCAGGAATGGTCGGTGATTGGGGCGTGGTCGCTCCATCCCAAACGCCCGCTTTTCCCGTTTGCACTGTCTGTCGGGATGCAGCGGCAGCGCGGCCCGCTTGAACTCCTGATTCTGCAGGCCGACGACAGCAGCGATCCGCGTCGGCATCTGGCTGAGCGGTTGATCATGGACACATCCATCCCTATGGGTGTTGGATCGGATCGCCCGGCAGGATCGATGGATCAGGCCTGCTGCCCCATTTTTGTCGACGATATTGTGCGTGCCCATTCGGCCGTCGATCAGCTGCGCCGGAATTTCCCCGATCTCCATCCGCCGCTGTCTGCGGTCATGCGCCGGATGGTGAACGCGATTGATCTGTTGCCCCCTGCGCTGCGCAGGCGCCCGGACATGCTGCACTGTCATACCCTTGCGCCATACCTGCCGCACATGGCTTTGGCCGGTGTCGCGGCGGATGGTCTATTTCCTGATCAAGCCGCGATGAATGCGGCATGGCGAACATTCCGCCAGCCAGACAGCCCTCAGGCGCTGCGCGACGAACTGGGCCAGACCGTGCTGGACCACCTGTCGCACCGAATACGGATTCTGGCTGCGGTGGCGAATGCGCAGGAAGGCGGAATCCCTGAAATTGAAGGGGATGCCGAATGACATCCCTACCTGAATACGATGAAATCCAGAGCTCAAGTGGATTCATGTTGGGTTTGCACGACCCCCTGTTTTCTGAGGCAGTATTGACATTCAATATCCATCAGGACTTTCCTGTCAGCAAACTGCAGCGGCAATACAGAATCGGCTATGGGCGAGCAGTGTCTTTATACAAGGCACTTGTCACCGCTCAAGCCTCTGTTTGACGGGATGCGCTGTATGCTTCCCCCACCAGAACGCCACAAAACTCTGCGCCCACCTTCATAATCTGAACCATGGCCCACGCTGATTTCCAGGATTTGATCGCTCAGGCCGTTGGCTTTCTGGTGCAAGCCGACAGCATCGTGATCGCTGCCGGGGCGGGGATGGGCGTGGATTCGGGTCTGCCTGATTTCCGGGGCCGGGCGGGTTTCTGGAAGGCTTACCCAACGCTTCAGGATGCGCAGGTGGGTTTCCACCAGATCGCCTCCCCGGCCGCGTTTTACGATGATCTTGCGCTGGCCTGGGGGTTTTACGGCCACCGTCTGGCACTGTACCGGGGCACCCAGCCGCACTCGGGGTTTGACGTGCTGCGCCGCTGGCAAACCCGCTTTCCAAAAGGCCTGGCGGTATTCACCAGCAATGTCGATGGACAGTTTCAGAAAGCGGGGCTGGATGCGGCGCTGGTGCACGAATGCCACGGCTCCATTCACTACCTGCAGTGTCTGCACCCGTGCACGCAGGCGCTGTGGTCCGCCGACAGTTTTGCGCCTGACGTGAATATCGCCCGCCTGCGTCTGCGCGGTGTGGCGCCCGTCTGCCTGCACTGCGGTGGGCCCGCGCGCCCGAATATCCTGATGTTCAATGACAGCGCCTGGCTGCCCGCACGCAGCGACGCGCAGGAGCAGCGCCTGCGCCACTGGCTGCGCCAGACGCGCCAGCCCGTCGTGATCGAGCTGGGCGCCGGGACGGCCATCCCCTCGGTGCGGCACTTCGCGCAGCGCGTGGCGCGCGAGCACGGTGCCCCGCTGATCCGCATCAACCCGGCCGATGCCGCTTTGCCCGCCGGGCTGGGTGTTGGGCTTGCGCTGGGTGCTGCCGAAGCGCTGCTGGCCATCGACGCCAGGCTGGCCGAGCTGCCCGGGCAGGCCCAGCACAGCCTGGTCTGATTGCGACACAAAATGTCGCAGGCCTGCATAAACTGTGGGCATTGACTCACCGAAAGAACAGATATGCCCCCCGACACCCTCCACGCCCTGCCGACAACGCCCCCCGTGTGCTGCGTGCTGCACCTGGAACGGCCCGCGACCCAGCCGACCGAGCCCACGGCCGGAACGCCGTTTCTGCTGTCCAGCCACTGGGCGTTTGCGGGCCTGCGGCTGCCCTTCCAGCGCCTGTCCGATGCGGCGCAGCCCGCCTGGCGTGATCTGGCCCAGGCGCTCCTGCAGGCCACCAGCACCGCCCAGGTGCGCGATCTGCTGGATGACCCGGCCAGCCCCCTGCAGGACGCTGCCTTTCCGGTGTTTGTCCACCAGCCCCGCGCCCTACACACCCTGCTGGAGAGCGCGCTGATCCCCGCCTGCCCGGACCTGGCCCCGGCGCTTGCGGGCCTTGGGCAGCGCCTGCGCGCATGGCCTGCACACTGGCCGCAGCCAGAACACCCGCCCGGCTGGTTCAGCGGGATTTTTGCCGAATGGGCCGATGCCGCCACGCCACCCGAGCGCAAAAACGCGCTGCGCCAGAATCTTCTGGATGCCGTGGCCACCATCACCTGCGCCGCCGCGCAAGCCAGCGAAAGGAGCCTGTAATGGCCAGCGCAAGCACTTACGACGCGGTCAGCCGTCAGTGGGAAATCCTCAAAATATTGCCCACCCGCACTCCGGGACTGACCAGCAACGAGATCCACAAAGAGCTGATCCTCAGGGGCTACCGGACCAGCCGCCGCACGCTGGAGCGCGATCTCAAAGAGCTTCACGCGCGCTTCACAGGACTGAGCTGCAACGACAAGGGCCGCCCTTACGGCTGGTACAAAACGCCGGGGCTGGGCGAGGAGCTGCACGAACTCAGCCTGGCCGACGCCCTATCAACCCGGCTGGTCGAAGAGCTGCTGCGGCCCCTGCTGCCGGGCGGCATCCTGCGGCCGCTGGAAGAGCGCTTTGGCAGCGCGCGGCGCAAGCTGGATGGGCTGGGTGGCCGCAACCCGCTGGCAGCCTGGGCCAGAAAGGTGCGCTACGTGCAGCCCACGCTGTCGCTGCAGCCCCCGAGCCTCGACGAAGCCGCGCTGGCCACGGTGCAGGATGCGCTGCTGCGCGACGAAAGCGTCCGCGTCTGCTACGCCCGTCCAGGGGACGCGGAGGCGCGCGAGCTGCTGCTGCACCCGCACGCACTGGTGCAGCGCGGCCAGACCGGCTATCTGCTCGCCACGGCGTTTGGTTACGATGATCTGCGCCTCTATGCTCTGCACCGGCTGCACTCGGCCACCGCCACGCACGAACCCGTGCGGCGTCAGCCCAAGTTTGATCTGGACGACTATCTGCGCCACAACCCGCTGGAGTTCGGTTCGGCCGAGCGCATCCGCCTGGTGCTGTGGGTGGACGACGATCTGGCCGCCATCCTGCGCGAAACCCCGCTGGCTCCTGGCCAGACCCTGAGCGAGGCCCCGGGCGGGCACCGCCTGGAGGCCGACGTGGCCTACACCTGGCAGCTTCAGTGGTGGCTGCAAAGCCAGGGCGCGCGCCTCGAAGTGCTGGCGCCCGCTGTGCTGCGCCAGGCTGTGGGCAACGAGGTGTTGGCCCTGGCGGAAAAATACCGCCATGACTCTCCCGCGCCGTCTGCCGCATCTGTTGCAAACTGAGAGCCGAGACCCGAATCATGCCCATCCGCCAGACCCTCACCCACACGCGCGTCCCCGTCCAGATCTGGACCGACGAGGTCGACGATCTGTCGAAGCAGCAGCTCGCACAGACCGCCTCGCTGCCCTTTATCCATCACCACGTGGCGGCCATGCCTGACGTGCACTTTGGCAAGGGCGCGACGATAGGCTCGGTCATCGCCACGCACCAGGCCATCATCCCGGCGGCGGTCGGGGTGGACATCGGTTGCGGCATGGTGGCGGCGCGGCTGTCTCTCACCGCCAATGATCTCGACGAGGTGGCGCTGAAGAAAATCTTCAACCAGATCAGCCGCGACGTTCCCGTGGGCCGCACCCAGCACAGCGACAGCCGGGCGCTGGAAGGGGCCGCCCAGCCTTTTGCGGCGGGGCTGGAGGCGCTGCTGCAGCGGCATCCCAAACTGCTGAAATCGCTGGGGAAAATGTCCAAGTGGGTGGACCAGATGGGCACGCTGGGCGGCGGCAACCACTTCATCGAAGTGTGTCTGGACGAAGCGCAGCAGGTCTGGGTGATGCTGCATTCGGGCAGCCGGGGCGTGGGCAGCGCCATCGCCGAATACTTCATCGCGCTGGCGCGTCGCGACATGGAGCGCCACATGATCCAGCTCCCCGATGCTGATCTGGCCTATTTCCAGGAGGGCTCGGAGCACTTTGCTGACTACGTGCAGGCCGTGCAGTGGGCGCAGGATTACGCCATGGCCAACCGCCAGGCCATGCTGGATCTGGTCCTGGCCGCGCTGGCCCGCCACCTGCCGCCGTTCACGGTGACGACCGAGGCGGTCAACTGCCACCACAACTATGTCGCCCGCGAGCACCACTTCGGCGCCGATGTCTGGGTGACGCGCAAGGGCGCGATCCGGGCTGGAGAGGGCGATCTGGGCATCGTGCCGGGCAGCATGGGCGCCAGCAGCTTCATCGTGCGCGGCAAGGGCTGCGCGGACAGTTTCTGCTCCAGCGCGCACGGCGCCGGGCGGCGCATGAGCCGCACCGCCGCTTTCCGCAACTACACCGAGGCCGATCTGGTCGCGCAGACCCAGGGCGTTGTCTGCCGCAAGGATAAGGGCGTGGTCGACGAGATTCCTTCCGCCTACAAAAACATCGACACCGTGATGGCGAACCAGAGCGATCTGACCGAAACCCTGCACCGCCTGCGCCAGGTGGTGTGCATCAAGGGCTGAGTCATGAGTTACTGGTTCAACCCCAGCGATGTGGAGTTCACAGTCATCCGTGGACAGAAACCACGCGCGAAAAAAGGCAACAAAGAATACAGCGTCCACATCGTGCGCTTTGACATTCGTCGTCTATCGCTCAAGCAGCATCAGCAGCAGATGTTGTCAGAGTCCATTTGCCCTCCGACGTCCAAGAACGGGTACCTCACCATTGAGGTCAAGGGCTGGCGCAGCGCCGAACAGAACCGCTGGGTGGGTCTGAGAAGGATACACAGCATGCTTTGGTTTGGCCTTGAAGCTATCCACGCGCGGCCCACTCGCGCATCCAAATGCAAGAGCATGGAAATTGGTAAGCAGACCAGTCGCAAACGTCTGGAAGGGAAAAAACGACGCAGCCAGACTAAGGATGCGCGCAGCCGGGTCCAGGTCTGAACCCAGGGCTATATTGAAAAAGCTGAACCATGCCCCTGCGCATCCTCCCCCACGAGGTCGAATTGACCGCCATCCGCGCCCAGGGGCCGGGCGGGCAGAACGTCAACAAGGTCTCCAGCGCCATCCACCTGCGCTTTGACATTGCGCGCTCGTCGCTGCCGGTGCCCGTGCAGCAGCGGCTGCTGGCGCTGGCCGACCAGCGCGTGGGCAAGGATGGCTGCATCACCATCAAGGCCCAGGGCTCGCGCAGCCGCGAGCACAACCGCCTGGAGGCGCTGGCCCGCCTGCAGGAGATGGTCGACCGCGCCGCGCATATTCCCCCGCAGCGCCGCCCGACGCGGCCCACGCGCGCGTCCGAGCGCGAGCGGCTGGAGCGCAAAACCCGGCGCAGCCAGACCAAGGCGGAGCGCGGGCCGATCCGCTTCTGATCGGGGGGCTGACGTCAGCCTCAGGTCAGTTTGCCGTCAGTCCGCTGTAAACCCTGGCCAGGGTTGTCCCTGATCTGGCCCGTGCATCCAGTGCTGGCGCACACACCGTGGCCTAGACTGCGCATACCTTTGGTCAGACCAAGCATCTGCTGCGATCTGACCGCTTATTTCCCCCAAACGGAGTGCAAAAACATGGCGTGGCAACAGATTTACGACCCGATGGGGAGCATGGTGGCGTCCACCCTGCTGGCGGCACTGCCGGTGGTGGTGATGCTGGGGGGCCTGGGCTTTCTGCACCTCAAGGCGCACATTGCTGCTGGTGCGGGCCTGATCGCCGCGCTGGCGGTGGCCATTTTTGTGTACGGCATGCCCGCCGGCATGGCGGGCAAAGCGGCGATGCTGGGCGGCTTCACCGGGCTGCTGCCGATCGGCTGGATCGTGCTCAACATCATCTTCCTGCACCAGCTCACCGAGAAGAATGGCAGCTTCAAGGTGTTGCAGGATTCCATCGCGGGCATCACGCAGGACAGGCGGCTGCAGCTGCTGCTGATTGCTTTCTCGTTTGGTGCCTTCTTTGAAGGCGCCGCCGGTTTCGGCACGCCCGTGGCCGTGACCGCCGCCATCCTGATTGGCCTGGGTTTCTCGCCGCTGGCTGCATCGGGCCTGTCGCTGATCGCCAACACCGCGCCCGTCGCCTTTGGCGCGCTGGGCACGCCGGTCATCACGCTGGCCAAGGTGCACGGCTATGACCTGATGGAAGTCACCGCCATGATCGGCCGCCAGCTGCCCTTCTTCTCGGTGCTGGTGCCGTTCTGGATGATCTGGGCCTTTGCCGGTCGCAAGGCCATGATGGAAATCTGGCCGGCCATTCTGGTCACCGGCCTGTCCTTCGCCATCCCGCAGTTCCTGGTGTCCAACTTCATCGGCCCGGAGCTGGTGGACATCATCGCGGCGATCTCGTCCATGCTCTGCCTGGTGCTTTTCCTGCGCGTGTGGCAGCCCAAAAAAATCTGGACCTCGACCAGCCTGAAGATGCGCAAAGGCCAGACCGACGACAGCAAAATCGAAGGTGCGACGCCCCTGACGCCCATCGGCAAGCACTCCCGCGAAGCCGTCATCCGCGCCTGGACGCCTTGGCTGATCCTGACGGTGTTTGTCTTCATCTGGGGCCTGCCGTCGGTGAAAACCGCGCTCAATGGCCTGTTCGCGCCCGCCTTCCCCATCGAAGGCCTGAACAAGATGATCGAGAAAATGCCTCCCGTCGTCACCGCTCCGACGGCCGAGGCGGCGGTCTACACGCTGAACCTGCTGTCGGCCACCGGCACCGGCATCCTGCTGTCGGCCCTCGTGGGCGGCTTTGTGATGAAGTACAGCCCCGTGGCGCTTGTGCAGCAGTTTTTCCGCACGATCTGGATCGTGCGCTACTCGCTGCTGACCATCGTGCTGATGCTGGCGCTGGGTACGCTGACGCGCTATTCCGGCACCGACACCACGCTGGGCCTGGCATTTGCCAACACCGGCGTGTTCTACCCCTTCTTCGGCACGCTGATGGGCTGGCTGGGCGTGGCGCTGACGGGCTCGGATACCGCATCCAATGTGCTCTTTGGCGGGATGCAGCGTGTGGCCGCCGACCAGCTGGGCCTGTCGCCCAACCTGATGGGCGCGGCCAACAGCTCGGGCGGCGTGATGGGCAAGATGATCGATGCGCAGAGCATCGTCGTCGCCTCGACCGCCACGCGCTGGTTCAACCACGAGGGCGACATCCTGCGCTATGTGTTCTTCCACTCGATCGCGCTGGCCTGCCTGATGGGCCTGTTCGTCACGCTGCAGGCCTATGTGTGGCCCTTCCACCTGATGGTCGTGCACGCGGCGGGCTGACCGGCGACACCCCAAAAACAAACGGCCTGCGCAAGCAGGCCGTTTGTTTTGTGCGCCTGGAACAGGCCTCAGAGCATGATGCCGCCGTCGCCGCCCGGGTCGCCAAACAGGCGCAGCGACTGGCTGCTGACGCGGTCGCGGAAGCTCTTGCGCGACAGCAGCTTGGTCTGCGCCTCGATGGGCAGATCGGTGATGTTGATGACGTTCTTGATGATCAGGGTGTCGATCACGTCTTCCAGCACGCGCACGAAAGACGCGTCCATCTGGGTGAAGCTCGCGGCGGCGGTCGCCTTCTCTGCCGCGCTGTCGCCGCCCACAAAGGCGCGCACTTCGGGGTGATCGTCGTCCAGCCATTCGGGCTCCTGCCCGGGGGCTTCCAGGTGCAGGCTGAGCAAAAGACCGTCGGGAGAGCGCAGGACGTAAGGCATGGTGGACGGGGCGTGGGCGGCACGCCGCAGGCGGGTTGGAACAGGCCAGCAGCGCAGATCAGGCCTGCCGCCGGTGTCCGCCAGTGTAGGCCCAGCCCGCACCGCCCGTGTGCAGGAACTGCCCTGTTTTTGCCAGATAGTTCAGCCGCGCGGCGCTCTCACAGCCGGCCATAGCTGTGCAGCCCGGACAGGAAAAGGTTGACGCCCAGAAACGCAAAGGTCGTCACCAGAAGGCCGACCAGCGCCCAGGCCGCCGCTGCGCGCGCGGACACCCGGCGGCTCAGGTGCGCGTGCAGCCAGGCGGCGTAGTTCAGCCAGACGATCAGCGCCCAGGTTTCTTTCGGGTCCCAGCTCCAGTAGCCGCCCCAGGCCTCGGCGGCCCACAGCGCGCCCAGAATCGTCGCCGTCGTGAAAAAGGCAAAGCCCAGCGCGATGGCGCGGTAGATGATCTCGTCCATCACTGCCAGCGGCGGCAGGCGCTGCTGCCAGCGCGCGGGCAGCAGGCGGGCCAGCCCCACGGCGGCGGCCAGCGCAAACGCCGCGTAGCCGATCAGATTGGCGGGCACATGCAGCGCCATCCAGCCGCTTTGCAGCGCGGGCACCAGCGGCTGCACGGCCTGCGCCCCACGCGCCGCGCTGGTCCACAGCAGAAAAGCCACCGCCGCGCTGACCACCGCCATGGGCCAGACGCCCAAAAGGCGGACGGGCCAGCGGCGCTCCAGCGCCAGGTGCAGCAGCGTCGTGGCCCAGGCAAAAACCAGCAGCACCTCGTAGAGATTGCTCACCGGCACATAGACCCGCCCCGGCGCGATCAGATGGCTGTCCCAGCCGCGCAGCAGCGTCGCCGTCACGCCCAGCAGCACGCCGCCAAAGGCCAGGCGGGACGCCGTGCGGGCCACCCGGCCGTCCGGCGCAGCGCCCGGAGCCAGCCAGGCCAGCGCGTAAAACACGGTGGCCAGCAGCAGCAGTGCCGCCATCGCCAGCACCGCGCCCTGGCTGCCAGGCAGCACGCCCTGCAGGCTGAAAAACACCAGCAGCGCCGTACCCAGCGCCAGCGCCTGCAGCGCACGCCAGTGCCATCCCCCCAGCGCCAGCGCCGCTCCGGCCAGCCCCAGCGCGATCAGCTCGTAGCCATCCAGACGCTGGCGCCCCAGAGCGGCCAGCAGCGCAGTCAGCAGCAGCACAGCGGCCAGCCAGACGCGGTCCAGCCAGCGCAAGGGATCGAAGAAAATCATGTCGCCGTCCTGTCAGAAGTTGGTTGAAATGCCGGGGGCCGGGTCCGTATTTGGGGCCAGAAGCGCCTGGTGCAGCGTCTGCCACTCGCGCTCCAGCGCCGGGCCGGTGCGCGATCCGGTCATCGCCAGCAGGACGCGGCCCGTGTCTGGGGCGTCGCCGCCAGTTCCGTCACGGCCCGGCTGCAGCAGCAGCCACAGGCGACGGTCGCGCACGGCCAGCATCGCCGCCACGCCCAGCGCCAGCAGCAGCGCCCCCGGGTAGACCAGCCAGCGGCCGGGTGCACGCGCCACCTCGAACACGCTGGCCATCACGGGCTGCACTGCCAGCGGCTGGATCAGCGCTGGTGCCGGGTAGAAGAACTGGTCGGACAGCGAAGCGCGCAGCAGCCGCCAGCGGGCCTGCGCATCGGGGAGATCCGCCAGCGGCGGCTGCCCCGCCGCCTGGCGCACCTGATCGACCAAGGCGCGCAGGCTGGGCTCCAGCACCTGGCGCAGCTGCGCGGTCAGCGCCGGGCGCTGGCCCAGCGGCGTGGTCTGCAGAAAAGCCAGCAGCGCGGCGTCGCCGCCCAGCGGCCGGTCCGGGCCCAGCCCGGCCGCCTCGCGGTCGGCCGCCAGCGCCGGGGTCAGCGGCACCGCCAGCGCGCCCGCGAATAGCGCCAGCGCCCGATCCGCGCTGGCGCGCCAGACAGCCCGCTCGCGCTCGGGCACCGCCAGCGCCGCGCGGGCCACAGCGCGGGCCACAGCGCGGGCCCGCTCCCGCGGATCTCCCAGCGCCTGCAGCACGCGCAGCCAGCCGCGCACGCCGTCGCCATCCACCGGGATGCGCAGCACGCGCAGCGGCGCGTCGGGGGCATCGCGCGGGTCGCGGGCGCCAAAGGCCAGCACCGGCACGCCGTCCACCGTCACAGGCTGGAAGGCGCTGTCGAAATCCCGCGCCTGCCCCGCCGCGTCGCGCCAGCGGTAGAGCAGGCGCGGGCCCAGCGGCGGCGCAGCCGGGGCGGCGTCCCGCGCTGGGGCCGTCAGGCGCTGCCACACGCTTCTGCCGTCCCCGGCAGGCGGGGCGACCGTCAACGGGCGGTAATCGGCCAGCTCCAGCCGCAGGCCTGTCGGGCCCGCCAGACCGGGCAGCGTCAGGGCCGGACCCGCCACGCGGCCCGACAGCCGCAGGCCCAGCGCGGAACCGGATGCCCCAGCCTGCGCCAAAGCGGCCGGAATCAGTGGCCAGGCCATCAGGCTGACGCGCGATCCGCCGTCCTCAAAACTGCTCTGGTAAAGGGTGATGCCGCCCCAGGCCCCGCCGACCTGCAGCGGCTGGTTGACCGCCACCGTGGCGCTCTGGCGGCGCCCGTCCGGGGTGTGGATGAGCACGTCGCTGGCGAAGCGGCGTGGCGCTCCGCTGGGCCAGAAATCGGCGTGAAAGCGGCGCAGCTCCAGCTCGAAAGGCAGCGGCTGCACCACCGCGCCCTCCGGACGGGCGATCAGCGCCAGACCCGTGCGGGCGCCCTCGGGAACGAACAGGCTGGCGCGGAAGGCCGGGGTGTGCGCGTCCAGCCGGTGGGCGGCGGGCACGTCCGCAATCAGCCCCCGGCCGGTGTAAGGCGTGACGCCCAGCCAGGCCATGCGCGCGCGCAAAAGCGCGTCACCGTCCAGCAGGCCGCCCAGCGCGATCAGCACCACCGCGCCGTGCGCCGCCACATAACCCAGGCGCCCGTAGCGGCCCCGACGCGCCGACAGCCAGACGCCGCCCTCCTGATCCCCCTGCTGGCGCCAGCGCCAGCCCATGTCGGCCAGGCGCTCGCCCAGCAGCGGTGCGGCCTGCGCCGGATCGCGGGGCCAACCGGTGGGCCAAGGCCGATCGGCGTGGTGGGGCAGTGCGCGCAGTGCGCCGGTCTGCATCTGTCCGCGCCAGCGTCGCACGTCGCGCCACAGGCGGGGGGTGTGGCGCAGCAGGCACAGGCTGGTGGACAGCACCAGAAAGACCATCAGCGCGACATAAGCGGGCGAGCTGTAGATCTGGAACAGGCCTGCCGCATCAAAAACCCCGGTCCAGAACGGGCCGTAAAGGCCCAGCGGCACTGACAGCGGCTGGTTTTGCGGCAGCACCGTGCCCACGGCCGAAGCCAGCGCCAGCACGCACAGGATCCCGATGGCGAAGCGCATGGAAGCCAGCACCGCCACCCCGTCCCGCCACCCGCCAGCCGGGGCTCCCTGAAGCATTCGTCTCATGGGCGGACTGTAATGCAGCCGGGGAACCTACAATGCGCCCCATGGAATCTCCTGCACCGTCTCCCGCCCAGCCCTCGGCACCCGCCGCGCCCCCGTCTGCCGCCGCAGCGCAGGCGGCTGCGCTGGCCTGGGCGCACAGCGCGCGCTTTCTGACCACGGCCAGCCAGCTGCACCAACTGCCCGCGCCGGTCTGCCCGGAAATCGCTTTTGTGGGGCGCAGCAACGCGGGCAAATCCTCGGCCATCAACACCCTGGCGCAGCACCGGCGCCTGGCGTTTTCCTCGCGCACGCCGGGGCGCACGCAGCACATCAACCTCTTCGAACTGGGCGGCGAGCGCCAGGTCGGGCCGCACACGCTCTGGGCCGATCTGCCCGGTTACGGCTACGCGGCAGTCGAGCGCGCGGCCAAGCTGCGCTGGCAGAAGGTGATGGCGGATTATCTCGAGCAGCGCCCCGCGCTTTTCGCCGTTGTGCAGATGGTGGACGTGCGCCACGGCCTGACGCCACTGGATCTGCAGCTGCTGCAGTTTGTGTCCAAGCGCGTTTCACTGGGCAGCCTGAAGCTGCTGGTGCTGCTGACCAAGGCGGACAAGCTCAGCCGCCAGCAGGGCCTGAAGGCGCTGGCGCAGGTTCAGGCCGGGCTGCAGGATGTGGTCACCGAGCGCTCCGACGTGGCCGTCAGCCTGTTTTCAGCGCTCAAGGGCATCGGTGTGGGCGACACTGCACAGCGCCTGATGGAATGGCTGCAGCCGCCGGAATCGGCCGATCTGGCTGAAGCAGCCGCAGCGCCAGTTCCGCCCGCGCCGCCCGCAGCAACCGATCAGGGCTGAACCAACTTTTCCACCCGCGCGCGGGCGCGGTTGCTGACCAGGGCACGTTCGACAAAATTGGCGTCTTTGAACAGCGCGCGGCCCTCGCTTCGGCAGGCGGCCAGCGTCTGGCGCTGGGTGTCGGCGGAGATGCCGGGCAGTTCAGCCTCAGCGGCAGCCAGCAGGCGGTCGGCTTCGGCCTTGCGCAGGCCCTGCTTGTAGGCCGTGCCCAGCAGCGCAAAGCTGTCCTCGGCCAGCGTGACCATACCCGGCATCAGCGCCGTTTCGCCCGCCTTGTAGCGCGTGGCCTGTGCCACGGCCTCGCGCTTCATCACTGCCGCACACTGCGCGGTGTGCTGCCAGGCCTTGGCTTGCGCGGCGTCCTCGGCAGCGGTGGCCGCCTGGGCCAGTGCAGGCAGCGCTGTCACGCCCGCCAGCACCGTCGCCAGCACGGCCCTGTGCAGCGCATATCGGGAAAATGTCGGGATCAGGCGCATGGTGTGTCGGGGGCGGGTGCAGAAGTTGACGTTTCTGCATGGACCCGCGCACCGGCCAGAAGTTCAGGCGGGGTGCAGCGCACCCAGGCGGCGCAGGCCCCGGGCGCCGGTCGCAGCGGGCAGGTTGGCGGGCTGCCCTGCACAAAAGCGTTCGGCCAGCCAGGCGAAGGCCAGAGCCTCCATGCCCTGCGGCGGCAGGCCCAGCGCGGCGGTGGTTTCGACCGTCAGCGCGTCGCCCAGAGCTTCGCGGACCAGCTGCGTCAGGCGCCGCATCAGAAGCGGGTTGGCCGCGCCGCCGCCGCACACCAGCACGCGGCGCACGGCGGTGGACACGCGCAGCAGCGCATCGATCGCGCTGCGTGCGGTCAGCTCCAGCAGCGTGGCCTGAACGTCCTGCGGCGCGGCGCTGGACGTACTGCTGGCGTCCAGATGGCGCTGCAGCCAGTCCAGGTTGAAGAGCTCCAGCCCGGTGCTTTTGGGCGGGGGCAGCTCGAAATAAGGCTCAGCCCGCATCACCGCCAAAAGGTCTGGCAGGACCTGGCCGCTGGCCGCCCAGGCGCCATTGCGGTCGAAAGGCTGGCCGGTGTGGCGACGGCACCAGGCGTCCATCAGGGTGTTGGCCGGGCCGCAGTCGAAGCCGGCCGGGGCGGCCAGCGCTGGGTCCAGCACGCTCCAGTTGGCGATGCCGCCCAGGTTGAGCACGGCCACGGCCTCGCTGTGCACTGCGCCCGCCAGCAGCGCCTGCTGAAAGGCCGGGACCAGCGGCGCGCCCTGTCCGCCCGCCGCGATGTCGCGGGAGCGGAAATCTGCCACCACATCGATGCCCGTCAGCTCGGCCAGCAGCGGCGCCGACAGCAGTTGCCAGGTGTAGCCCGAGCCTCCGGCCTCAGCCGCATCCAGGCCCGTGTCCAGCGTGTCAGCGGGTGCGGCCGGGTGGTGGCGCACCGTCTGGCCGTGCGCGCCGATGGCCCGCACGTCCTGGGGCGCCACGCCAAAGTGCGCCAGCGCCTGCTGCACGGCCTGCGCGTAGACGCGCGCCACGGCGGCGCCTGCCAGCGCGGCGCGGTGCAGCTCGTTCGCGCCGGGCGTGTTCAGCGCGCGCAGTGCCGTCTCGACCCCGGCGGGCCAGGGCAGCGAGAACAGGTGGCAATCGCGCACCAGCGGCATCGCCACGCCCGAGTCCGCGCCCGTGTTCTGGGGATGAAAGCGCGCCAGAACGGCGTCCACCCCGTCCAGCGAGGTGCCGGACATCAGCCCGACAAACCAGTCAGCGCTTTCGGGGGGCGTTGCGGCGGCGTCCATGCTGATCTCAGTCCAGCAGGGCCAGTTCGCGGCCGTCCATCGAACGCGCCAGCGCGAGCTGGTTGCGGTACTGGCGGGCGCGGCTGGAAAAATCGGCCATGGCCTGTGCGGGCAGCTTCACGATGTCGGTCTGCCCGGCCAGCGCGATCTGCGGGTCCACCGCCACGCCGTCCTGCTGAAATTCGAAGTGCAGGTGAGGGCCGGTGACCCAGCCGGTGGCGCCGCTTTCACCCAGCAGTTCGCCCTGGGCGACTTTCTCGCCCACGCGCACGTCGATCTGGCTCAGGTGGGCGTAGACCGTGGTGCGGTTCTGGCTGTGACGCACCTTGATGACCTTGCCGTAGCCGGTCTGTTCGCCCGCGAATTCGACGGTGCCGTCGCCTATCGTGCGCACCGGCGTGCCGATGGCCGCCGCGTAATCGACGCCCTTGTGCTGGCGCCAGGTCTTGAGCACCGGGTGCAGGCGCATGGAAAAGCCCGACGAGACGCGGGTGTAGTCCATGGGGTGATCCAGGAAGGCCTTGCGCTGGCTCTGGCCCCGGCTGTTGTAGTAGCCGCCTGGCGCGTCGCCGTGCTGGTACCACATCGCCGTGTGCATTTTGCCGTCCAGACGCAGTTCGGCGGCCAGCACACGGCCCGCGCCTTTGCCCCAGGGAATGGGCTCGCCGTCAGCGGTCAGGGTTTCGTAGACGACGCTGAAGGCGTTGTCCTTGCGCTGGCGCTCGCCGGGGTCGATGTCGCGGCCGAAAATGTCGGCGACCTGCGCGATCACCACTTCGGGCAGCTGCGCGGCGCGCGCTCCGGCCAGAAAGTGGGGCGCCATGTCGCCGCTGGTCAGGCGCAATTGCGCCTGCAGGGGCAGTTTGTCCATTTGCGCCTGCCAGCCGGTGTCGGTGCGGCGCACGGTCAGGCGATGGAAGTAGGCGGTGTCGGGCAGCACGGCGCTGGGGTCGTCCAGCGTGTCTCCGGCCTTGGGCGTGCGCACGCTGATGCGCGAATCGGGGTCTTCAAAGCGCACGACGAGCTCGTCGAGCTGACCATCGCGGCCGGTGCGCGCCTGCACCAGCTTGCTGCCGCGTGCCGACAGCAGCGCCCGCGCCACACTGTCGGTGCGCAGGAAGCGGGCGGCGGCCGGGTCGACCACGTCCACGCGGCGCAGCATCTGCTCGGGCGTGTCGGTGGGGCGGGCGATGTCGCTGCGCAGCAGAGTCAGCCCTTGCGCGGCCTGGGCTTCGAGCTGGGCGGCCAGATCGTTGGGGCGGACCACTTCGGCCACCAGGCGGACCTCGTTCACCGGGCGCGACAGCTCCTGCTCGTCGACGCCAAAAGCGGTGGCGCCAAAACCGCCGCACAGGGCCAGCAGGGTGCCGGAGGCCAGCACGCGGCGGTGCGCGTAGGTCTGCGCCAGCAGCGCGGTCAGGCCGCTGGCCTGCAGCAGGTGGGGCGGGGCAAATTCCGGGCGGGACGGGGCAGTTTTGGGCGTCATGCAACAGTTTTTCGGGCGGAGCGGAGCCACCCGCAGCGCCATGGCTGCATCCGGCGCAGCGCACCGTCGGGACTCCTGGATCAGGCAGGTTCGGGCGGTAAAACAGGCCCGCGCATCAGCGCTGGTCGAGTCTGATCCAGACCCGAAAGTTCCACAAGGCCGTCAAAATCAGAGCCTTATCCCGTGTGAGCCTGTCTTTTCGGCCGCAACGGCCGCCACTTGAGAGGCAGGAGTTTGTCACAATACGCCTTTTCCTCCAAGACTTTACCGCCAGGACGCGCTCATGACCGCCCCCACTCCCGCCACCGCCCCGACGCCCGACGGCTGGACGCCTGAACTGCAGAACGCGCTGGACATCAGCCTGCGCGGCTGTGACGAACTGCTGCCCGTGGCGGACTGGCAGCGCAAACTGATGCGCGCCCAAACCAGCGGACAGCCGCTGCGCATCAAGCTGGGGCTGGACCCGACCGCGCCCGACATCCATCTGGGGCACACCGTGGTGCTCAACAAGATGCGCCAGCTCCAGGATCTGGGCCACACCGTCATTTTCCTGATCGGCGATTTCACCAGCCTGATCGGCGATCCGTCGGGGCGCAACAGCACGCGCCCACCGCTGACCGCCGAGCAGATCAAATCCAACGCCGAAACCTATTACCGCCAGGCCGCGCTGGTGCTGGATGAATCGCGCACCGAGATCCGCTACAACAGCGAATGGTCGGACGCGCTGGGCGCACGCGGCATGATCCAGCTGGCCAGCCGCTACACCGTGGCGCGCATGATGGAGCGCGAGGATTTCCACAAACGCTACACCGGCGGTCAGTCGATCAGCGTGCACGAGTTCCTCTACCCGCTGATGCAGGGCTACGATTCGGTCGCGCTGAAAAGCGATCTGGAGCTGGGGGGCACCGACCAGAAGTTCAACCTGCTCATGGGCCGCCACCTGCAGGCCGAGTACGGCCAGGAGCCACAGTGCATTCTGACCATGCCGCTGCTGGAGGGTCTGGACGGCGTGGACAAGATGTCCAAGTCCAAAAACAACTACATCGGCATCAGCGAAGCGCCCAACAGCATGTTCGCCAAGGTGATGTCGATCAGCGACACGCTGATGTGGCGCTGGTACGAGCTGCTGAGCTTCGAATCGCTGGCCGCCATCGCCGCGCTGAAGGCCGAGGTGGACGCCGGACGCAACCCGCGCGACGCCAAGGTGCAGCTGGCCACCGAGATCACCACGCGCTTTCACAGCGCGCAGGCCGCCGCCGATGCGCTGCAGGATTTCATGAACCGCGCGCGCGGCGGCATCCCCGATGACGTGGCCGAAGTGACGCTGTCCGGTGCGCCGATGAAGCTCACGGCGGTGCTCAAGCAGGCCGGGCTGCTGCCCTCGACCTCGGAGGCGCTGCGCATGATCGCCCAGGGCGGCGTGCGCATCGACGGCCAGGCGGTCAGCGATGCCGGGCTGGAGCTGGCCGCAGGCACCTGCGTGGTCCAGGTCGGCAAACGCCGCTTCGCACGGGTGACGCTGTCGTGAATCAGGCAGCAGGAACTGCCACCCCGCCCGCTGCGGCTGGCTGGAAACGCCGCCTGCTGGGTCCGCCCGGCCCCGATGGCGGCCTGAGCCCACGCGGCTGGATGACGCTGTCGGTGGGCGTGGCCGTGCTGACCATCGCCATCCGCATGCTGGCCTGGCTGCTGACCGGATCGGTCAGTATCCTGTCGGACGCGCTGGAATCCTTCGTCAATCTGGCCGGGGCGCTGTTTGCGCTGGGCATGGTCAGCTGGGCCGCGCTGCCGCCGGACGTTGATCACCCTTACGGGCACCACAAGGCGGAGTTTTTCTCCAGCGGCTTTGAAGGCATCCTGGTGGTGCTGGCCGCGGGCGGCATCATCTGGGTCGCGGCGCAGCGCCTGATGCACCCGCAGCCGCTGGAAACGCTGGATCTGGGCCTGGTGCTGGCGCTGCTGGGCGCGGCGCTCAACGGCGGTTTTGCCTGGCTTTTACTGCGCAAATCGCGTCAGTTCCGTTCGCAGGCGCTGGAGGGCAATGCGCGCCACCTGATGACCGATGTGGTCACCACCGTGGGCGTGGTGCTGGGCCTGATCCTGGCGCGGCAGACCGGCTGGCTGTGGCTGGATCCGGTGGTGGCGATTGCCGTGGCGCTGCACATTTTGCGCGAGGGCGCGCACCTGATCTGGGAATCGGCCCATGGCCTGATCGACGCCTCGCTGGACGACAGCCAGCTGGCCGCCATCCAGGACACGGTGCAGCAGGTGCTGGCCGGGCAGGAAGGCGTGCGCTTTGATGATCTGCTCAGCCGGGGCGCGGGCCAGCGGCAGTTTGTGTCCATGCACCTGCACGTGCCCGGCGACTGGACGGTGCAGCGCGCCACCGAACTGCGTGCCGCGCTGGAGCAGGCGCTGCTGGCGCTGATGCCCAGCCTGGTCTGCCACATCGAGATTCTGGCCGGTGACATGGAGGCCCAGTCGCAGAAGCAGGCCCTGCTGCTGGACCCCCGGCCGGCCGGCTGAACTTTACTTCTGACCGGCGCGAATCTCGCGCAGACGCTCCTGCAGGTAGCCGTCGGCGGTGATGTTGTCGAAGCGGCGCGGCCGCTCGGCGCTGACGCAGCCCGGCAGGCAGTTCAGGCTCATCTCGGGGCGCGGGTGCAGGAAGAAGGGAATCGAGAAGCGCGGCTGATGCCACTCTTCGCGCGGCGGGTTGACGACGCGGTGTGTGGTCGAGCGCAGCACGCCGTTGGTCAGGCGCTGCAGCATGTCGCCGACGTTGATCGTCAGATCGCCGTGACCCGGCTGCACCGGCACCCACTGGCCGTCCAGCGTTTTCACTTCCAGCCCCTGGGCCGACGAGCCCATCAGCAGCGTGATGAGGTTGATGTCCTCGTGCGCCGCCGCGCGCACCGCGCCCGCCGGTTCGGTGGTGATGGGCGGGTAATGGATGGCGCGCAGGATGCTGATGCCGCCCTGGATGTGCGGCACGAAATAGTCTTCGGCCAGCCCCAGATAGAGCGCAATCGCGCGCAGCAGATCAGAGCCCGTGCGCTCCAGCGCCTCGAACGTGGCCTTGAGCGTGGGCGTGAACTGCGGCCGCTCGGACACCTCCAGGTTGGGCGGCTGGTGCGCGCCCAGCGGGTCGTTCGCGGCGTAGGTCTGGCCGTGGTGCCAGAACTCTTTCAGGTCGACGCGGGTTTCGCCCTTGGCCTTTTCGGTGCCAAAGCCGCTGTAACCGCGCTGGCCATTGATGCCGGGCACGATGTATTTCTGCTTGGCCTCGACCGGCAGGCCGAAGAAATCGCGCGTTTCGGCAAAGGCCGCATCCTGCAGCGGACGCGGCACGTCGTGGCCTTTGACCACGGCAAAGCCGATGCGGGAGAAAGAATCCCCCAGTGTCTGGATGAATGCCTGCCTGCGCGCAGGATCGCTGGCGCGGAAATCGGCCAGGTTGACATCGGAAACCAGGCCTTCGGGCACTGGGACGGGAGCGTTCATGAGCAGTCCTTTCTGTCGGACATCAAAACACGGCCTGGACAACACAACCCCGCCGTTGAGGCCGCCAAACGGCAGGGCAAAAAAACAGAAATGGGCGCTTAGGGCGCTCAGGGCGCGCGGCGCAGCGTGGTTTCGATGAAATCGAGCACGCCATCGCCGTTCACCTGCAGGCAGACATCGACGTTGCGGCGCAGGCCAAAACCGGGTTCGGCGTAGCCCACGCCGTCCACGGCGAAGACCGTCTGGCCGATGGCCGGGCCGTCCAGCACCACGTCGATCTGGCCCTTGCGCGTGGTGAACAGGTCGGGGCGCAGCACCTGCACGACGGTGGCCGGATCGTGGACCGAGAAGCCGTCAAAGCCGGCCGTGTTGCGGTAGAAATTGGCGTAAAAGCGGGTGATTTCGGCCAGGAAGCCGCCCACTTTGGGCGACACCTCGCGCAGCGCCGCCATGCGCGACTCGGGCATGATGGTGTGGTGCGTCACATCCAGCCCGACCATGGTGATGGGCCAGTCGGCGGCAAAAACCATCTGCGCGGCGTGCGGATCGTTCCAGATGTTGGCTTCGGCCACCGGCGACACATTGCCGCCCCGGTGCACCGAGCCGCCCATGATGACGACGTTTTTCACGTGCTTGGTGATCTCCGGGCACAGGCGCAGCGCCATCGCGATATTGGTCAGCGGCGCCACGGGCACCAGCGTGATCTCGCCGGGCGCCGCCATGATCTGGTCGACGATGAACTGCGCGGCACTGTCCTTCACGGGCGCGAAACCGGCCGGGGCTTCGGTGTGCAGATCGCCAAAGCCGAATTTGCCGTGGACGAAATCCGGGAAGGCGTGCGGCGTGATGACCAGCGGCGTCGCCGCACCTTGGGCCACCGGCACGGGCGCCGGCATGAGCGAGGTCAGGTAGCCCGCGTTGAGCGTGCCCTGCTCAACCGCCAGGTTGCCAAAGACCGTGGTCAGGCCGACCAGTTCGACGTCGGGGTGCCAGGCGGCCAGCAGGATGGCGACGGCGTCGTCCACGCCCGGGTCGGTGTCGATGATGATGCGGTGTTTCTGGCTCATGCTCAGGGCTCCGGGTAACAGTCGGGAAATCGGTGAGGGGGAATCAGGCAGACGGCAGTTCGCGTGCCCAGGGGATCGAGGGGCTGGCGCCTTCGCGCGACACCGTGATGGCCGCCGCCTGCAGCGCGCGCTGCAGCGCCGCGCCAACCGCCAGGCCCGCGTCCAGACCGGCCAGCAGGTAGCCGGTGATGGTGTCGCCCGCCGCCGTGGTGTCGACGACGGTGGTCGGCACGGCGGCCAGGCGCCAGTCCTGCGCACCCTGCGCGGCGTGCAGGCCGTCGGCGCCCAGCGTCATCACCACCAGGGTGTCCGGGCAGCGCGCGCGCAGCCGGGCCAGCGCCTCGGGCGGCGTGTCTGCGCCGCTGAGCTGCTGGGCCTCGATCTCGTTGACCACGAGCAGCCCCAGCTGCTCCAGCGGCAGCGCTCCCAGGCCCGGCGCGCAGGGCGCAGGGTTCCACGCCACGCGGCGACCGGCGGCCAGCGCCTGCGCCCAGGTGGCGGCGATGTCATTGGTTTCGTTCTGCAAAAGCACCCAGCCGTGGTCCGGGTGAGCGTCCAGCGCGGCCTGGATGTGCTGGGGCGTCAGGCAGGCGTTGGCGCCGGGGAAGAGCAGGATGCAGTTCTCGCCCGCCGCGCTGACCTGGATGATGGCGTGGCCGGTTTCGGCCTCGCCCCGGTGGATGGCGCCAGTAGGGAGGCCCGTGCGCTCCAGCGCCTGCGCGGTCCAGACATCGTCCTGGTGGATGGCGCCAACGTGGCAGACCGCCACCCCGGCGCGCTGCAGCGCAATCGACTGGTTCAGGCCCTTGCCGCCCAGATGGCGCTCGTAGCGCTGGCAGGCCAGGGTCTCGCCCGGCCGCACGAAGTCGGCCACGTGATAGACGTGGTCGCAGTTGATGGATCCGATATTAAGAACAGGCACGGTTCAGCGCTCCTTGCGGTAGGGGCGGCCGATCGCTTTGGGCGCGATGGCCTTGCCGATGAAACCCGCCAGCAGGATCACCGTCAGAATGTAAGGCAGGGCCTGGAAGACCTGCGTGGGCAGTGCGCCGATGCCGGGGATTTCCACCCCCTGCAGGCGGGCCTGCATGGCCTGCAGAAAGCCAAACAGCAGGCAGGCGCCCAGCACGGGCAGCGGCCGCCATTTGCCGAAAATCACGGCGGCCAGGGCGATGTAGCCCGCGCCCGCCGACATGTCTTTGCTGAACGAGGCGTTCTGCGCAGTGGACAGGTAAGCGCCCGCCAGGCCGCACAGCACGCCGGTGCCGATCAGCGCCAGATAGCGCAGGGCGGCCACCGAAATCCCGGCGGTGTCCACGGCGTTGGGCTCCTCGCCCACGGCGCGGATGCGCAGGCCCAGGCGCGTGTGCATCAGCAGCACATGAACGATGGCCACCACGGCAAACGCCACATAAACCAGCACAGCCTGGCCGGATATGACCGTGGCGTAGAACTGGCCCAGCAGCGGCACATGCTCGCGCAGAATATCCACCCCCGGCAGATGCACGGGCGCAAAGCGCTGCGCGCCCTGCAGCTCGGGCGTCTGTCCGCCCATGTCAAACCAGGCCTGGCCCAGCACCACCGTCAGGCCTGAAGCCAGGAAGTTCAGCGCCACGCCCGACACCACGTGGTCGCCCTTGTAGTGAATGGTCGCCACGCCGTGCAGCAGGGCAAAAATCACGCTGGCGGCGATACCGCCCAGCAGCCCGATCCAGACCGAGCCGCTGACGCTGGCCACCGCCGCCGCCACAAAGGCCGAGACCAGCATTTTGGCCTCCAGCCCGATATCGACCGTGCCCGAGCGCTCGGCCAGGATGCCGCCCATGGCCGCCAGGATGAGCGGCGTGGACAGCCGCACCGTCGAGGCCAGGATGCTGAAGAGATTCGTCCAGATGTCGTCCATGGGGGTCTCCTCAGCCGCGTGCGCGCTGCCAGCGGCGGAACTGGTTTTCGATGGGCGAGCGCACCAGGCTGTCCAGTGCTGCCGCAAAAAAGATCACCAGCCCCTGAATGACCAGGATGAGGTTGGGATTGATGCGCGGGAAATCAAACTGCAGGTCGCCCGTGCCCTGGATGAGCACGCCAAACACGAAAGCCGCCGCCGCCACGCCCAGCGGGTGGTTGCGGCCCATCAGCGCGACGGCGATGCCCAGAAAGCCCAGGCCGCTGGTGTAGCTCAGGATCAGCCGCCCCTGCCCGCCGTACACGTCGTTGAGCGCCATCAGCCCGGCCAGCGCGCCCGAAATCAGCATGGCGATGATGATCAGCTTCTGCGCCGACAGACCGGCGTAATCGGCCGCTTTGGGGTTCTGGCCCAGCACGCGCAGCGCGTAGCCCAGGCGTGTGTGCCACAGCAGCCACCACACCGCCGCCACGGCCAGAATGGCCACCAGCAGCGAATAGTTCAGCAGCGAGGTGCCGACATCCCAGCCCCAGCCAGCCAGCGTATCCGTGATGCGCGGCAGCATGGCCGTGGCCTCCCAGCTGCGCGTTTCCAGCCCCTGGCTGGTAGAACTTTTGATCGGGCCGACCAGCAGGTAGTTCATCAGCGCGGCGGCGATGTAGTTGAACATGATGGTCGTGACCACGATGTGCGCGCCGCGCCGCGCCTGCAGCCAGGCCGGGATCAGCGCCCAGGCCGCACCAAACAGCATGGCGGCCAGCCACGCCACCAGGAACATCAGCGGCGCGCCCAGCACATGGTCCAGCCACAGGCAGGCCAGCGCCACACCCAGGCCCGCGAAATAAGCCTGGCCTTCACCGCCGATGTTGAACAGCCCGGCGTGAAAGGCCACCGCCACCGCCAGGCCCGTGAAAATCAGGTGGGTGGTGTAGTACAGCGTGGAGGCCAGTCCAATGCTGGGGTCCAGGGCGCTGGAGACCATCGCGGTCATGACCTGCAGCGGGTTCTCGCCCACCATCAGCACGACCAGCGAGGCCACGGCCAGCGCCAGGGCCAGCTGGACGGTGGGAATCAGCAGCCCGCCCAGCCACCAGGGCAGGGGCCGGGCCGCAGCGGGCAGGGCGTCAGCGCTCATGTTCTTGCTCATGGTGAAAACCGCTCAGGCGGCCGTGCTGTGCTGCTCGGCCATCAGCTGGCCGACGGTACCGATGTCGGTCTCGGCGGTGCGCAGCAGGCCGGTGATGTGGCCCCCGTTCATGACCAGGATGCGGTCCGACAGGGTGAAGATTTCTTCCAGCTCGACCGACACCAGCAGGATGGCGGCACCGGCCTTGCGGGCGCGCATCAGCTCGGCGTAGATCAGCTCGATGGCGCCGATGTCCACGCCGCGCGTGGGCTGGCCGATGAGCAGCAGGTGGGGGTCGCGCATCATTTCGCGGCCCATGACCAGCTTCTGCTGGTTGCCGCCCGACATGTCGGCGGTGCGCAGGCCGGGCACGCTGGGGCGCACGTCGAAGCGGCCGATGATCTCCATCGTGCGTTCGCGGATGCGCGCCGGAGACAAACGCCAGGCGCTGCCCAGTTCGGCATCATCGTGGTAGCCCAGCACCGCCGTTTCCTGCATGGCAAACGATTTGACCAGGCCGTGCGCAATGCGGTCTTCCGGCACGTGCGCGCAGCCCATGCGGCGCAGCTGCGTGGGCGTGACCCACTGGTCGGGCGTGTAGCGCTGGGGCGTCCCGGCGCCGCCCGCCTGCGGCAGGGTCAGCGTCAGCGTGCCGGCCTGCGGCACCGCCAGACCCGACAGCGCGGCCAGCAGCTCGGTCTGGCCGTTGCCCGACACGCCGGCCACGCCCAGGATCTCGCCCGCGTGCACATCAAACGACAGATCGTGCAGGCGCGTCACGCCCCGGTTGTCCTTCAGGGTCAGGCCCTGCACGCTCAGGCGCACCGGGCCGCTGGCGGACGGACCGCGACCGGCCTGCGCCGTGTCGTGCGGGTTGGCCTTGCGCCCGACCATGAGCTCGGCCAGTTCGGCAAAGCTGGTTTCGCGCGTGGGCCGGTGGGCGACCACACGGCCGCCGCGCATCACCGTCACGTTGTCGGTGATGTCCAGAATCTCTTTGAGTTTGTGCGTGATGATGATCACCGTCACGCCCTGCGCGCGCAGCTCGCGTAGCACGGCAAACAGCTGCAGCGCTTCCTGCGGGGTCAGCACGCCAGTGGGCTCGTCCAGGATCAGCACGCGCGCCTTGCGGTACAGCGCCTTGAGAATCTCCAGCCGCTGCTGCTCGCCCACGGGCATGTCCTCGACCCGCGTGTCCAGCCGCACCGACAGGTGAAAGCGCGCCATGATCTCTTCGAGCAGGCGGCGCGCCTGCGGCAGCGCCTTGCGCAGGAAGAAGTGCTGTTCGGCGCCCAGAATGACGTTGTCCAGCCCGGTCAGCGTATCAACCAGCATGAAGTGCTGGTGCACCATGCCCACGCCTTGGGCGATGGCGTCGGTGCTCTGGCGGATGCGCACGGGCTGACCGTGCAGCAGAATCTCGCCGCTGTCGGCCGTGTAAAAGCCGTACAGGATGGACATCAGGGTGGATTTGCCCGCCCCGTTTTCGCCCACGATGCCCTGGATGCTGCCCGCCGGAACGCTCAGGTCCACCGCGTCGTTGGCCAGCACCGAACCGAAGCGCTTGGTGATCTGCCGCAGCTCGACCGCGGGGGGTTTGGGCGCATCCATGGCTCAGTTCTCCTCGTCGCCAGTGGGGACACCGGCGGACCCGCTGCCGGGCCGCCGGTTTTTCTCTTTACCGAAGGGTCAGGCGATCAAGCGCCGCACTTGGCCTTGTCTTCGTCCTTGTAGTAATCCAGCACCTTGATCTTGCCGCTGATGATGTCGGCCTTGATCTCTTTGACCTTGGCCTCAATGGCCGGGGTGATCAGCGAGCGGTTGTACTGGTCGAGGGCCCAGTCCACGCCGCCCTCTTTCAGGCCCAGATCCTGCGTGCCGCCCGAAGGCTTGCCCTTGCCGTCGTTGGTGAAGCTGTTCTTCACCGCCACGTCCACGCGCTTGACCATCGAGGTCAGCATGGTGCCGGGGAAGAGGTAGTTCTGGTTGCTGTCCACGCCGATGGCGAATTTCTTGGCGTCCTTGGCCGCCTGGTAAACGCCCACGCCGGTGCCACCCGCTGCCGCGAAAATCACGTCCACGCCACGGTCCATCTGCGATTTGGCCAGCTCACCGCCCTTGGTCGGGTCGTTCCAGGCGCTGGGCGTGGTACCCGTCATGTTCTGCAGGACTTCGGCCTTGGGATTGGCGTATTTGGCGCCCTGGGCGAAACCGCAGGCGAAGCGGCGGATCAGCGGCACGTCCATGCCGCCAATGAAACCGACCTTGCCGGTGGCCGATTTCAGCGCGGCCACGGCGCCGACCAGGAAAGAGCCTTCGTTGTCGCGGAAGACGATGGATTTCACATTGGGCTGGTCCACCACCGAGTCCACGATGACGAACTGCGTGTTCGGGAACTTGGGCGCGACCTTTTTCAGGGCCGATTCGCCGATGAAACCGATGGTGATCACCGGATTGTTCTTGCGCTGGGCCAGGCGCTCCAGGGCCTGCTCGCGCTGGGCTTCGCCCGACAGCGTGATTTCGGTGTAGTTGCCCCCGCCCGCCTTCTTGAACTGTTCTGCGCCCGTGGCGGCCGCCTGGTTGAAGGATTTGTCGTTCTTGCCGCCGGCGTCGTAGACGATGGCGGGTTCAGCCAGAGCAGCCTGGGTGCAGGCCAGCAGGACGGCCGAAGTCAGGACTTGATAAACGGTCTTCATGGTTCGCTTTCCGCAGCACACGCTGCCAGCCAGTTGCAAAGGGAGCAGAAGATTAGCACGCGTCATCCTGGCGCGGCGCACGGTGAAAACCCTCTCTTGACTTTTGCACGCTGAATTGATTTAGCAAAACGATTCAGCATCCGGGTCTAAGAGCTGCAGCGCCCCCGTCCGGGCACCGTGCGCCGGGGGCGGCATAATCAAAACCATGCCAGCCTACAAATACGATGCCCTGACCCAGGACGGGCGCAGCCGCACCGGCCTGACCGAGGCCGATACGCCGCGCGCCGCCCGGGCGTGGCTCAAGACCCAGGGCCTGATGCCGGTGTCGGTGACCGAGGTCGCGACCCAGGCCTCGCGCGCCAGCCTGCTGGCCCGGCGCGCCTTCACGCCCGCCACGCGCACGGTGTGGACGCGCCAGCTCGCCGGGCTGGTCAGCGCCGGGCTGCCGCTGGAGCGCGCGCTGACGGCGTTGGGCGACGAAGCCGAATCCCCCGCGCAGCGCGAACTGATGGCGCAGCTGCGCAGCGAAGTCAACGGCGGCGCGCCCTTCGCGCAGGCCCTGGCGCACGCGCCGCGCGAGTTCGACGCGGTCTTCTGCTCGGTCGTTTCGGCGGGCGAGCACAGCGGCGCGCTGGGCCCGGTGCTGGAGCGCCTGGCCGACGACCTGGAAGAGCGCCAGGCGCTGCAGTCCAAACTGCTGGGTGCGGCGCTCTATCCGGCCATCGTGTCGGTGATTGCGGTGGTCATCGTGCTGTTCCTGGTGACCTATGTGGTGCCGCAGGTGGCCAGCGTGTTTGCCAGCTCCAAACAGACGCTGCCGCTGCTGACGCGCGCCATGCTGGCGATCAGCGCTGGCGTGCGCAGCTACGGCCTGTACGCCGCCGCCGCCATCGCGCTGGGCGTTTTCCTGTTCGTTCGCGCGCTGCGCGCCCCGGCTTTTGCGCTGCGCGTGGACGCCGCGCTGCTCAACCTGCCCCTCGTCGGTCGGCTGGCGCGCGGCTATAACGCGGCGCGCTTTGCTGGCACCCTGGCCATGCTGGCCAGCGCGGGCGTGCCGATTCTGAAAGCGCTGCAGTCGGCGGCCGAAACGCTGTCCAACCGCGCCATGCGCGAGGACGCGCTCGACGCCCTGGTGCAGGTGCGCGAAGGCGCGCCGCTGGCCTCGGCGCTGGCGGCCAAAAAACGCTTCCCCGGCCTGATCGCCATGTTCGCCCGCCTGGGCGAGCAGACCGGCCAGCTGCCGCAGATGCTGACCCGCGCCGCGCGCCAGCTCTCGGGCGAGGTGCAGCGCCGCGCCATGGGCATCGCCACGCTGCTGGAGCCGCTGCTCATCGTCGTCATGGGCGGGGTGGTGATGCTGATCGTGCTGGCGGTGCTGCTGCCCATCATCCAGCTCAACACCTGGGTCAAATGACATGAGAGCGCCATGAGCACCCCCCACAGCCCCAAACCGCGCCCGGCTCTGGTGGTGGCGCTGTCGTCGCGGGCGCTGTTTGATTTCGACGCCGACACCGAGCAGTTCGAGCGCGAACGCGCCGCCCTCCCCAGCCCGCCGCCTTGGGAAGACCATTTCATGGAGTTCCAGCGCCAGCGCCTGGAAAGCAGCGTGCCGCCCGGCGCCGCCTTTGCGCTGGCCAGCAAGCTGATGCGCTTCAACACGCCCGGCCAGCCGCCTCGGGTGGATGTGGTGGTGGTGTCGCGCAACGATCCGATCTCGGGGATGCGCGTGTTTCGCAGCGCGCAGCAGCGCGGCCTGCCGCTGGAGCGCGGCGTGTTCACGCGCGGCCAGCCGCCCTGGCCCTATCTTGAAGCGCTGGGCGCGCACCTGTTTCTCTCGCCGCTGGAAGCCGATGTGCGTGCCGCGCTGCAGGCCGGCATTCCGGCCGCCCGCGTCTTCAACGACGCCGCGCGCGAAACTGCCAGCCCGGCGGACGAGCTGCGCATCGCCTTCGACGGCGACGCGGTGCTGTTCTCCGACGAGGCCGAACGCATCTACCAGGAAGGTGGCCTGAGCGCCTTCACCGAAAACGAGCGCAGCAAGGCCGGTGTACCGCTGGCCGACGGGCCGCTGAAGCCGCTGCTGCAGGCACTGCACGCGCTGCGACAGATGGATTGCCCGCTGCGCGTGCGCATGGCGCTGGTCACGGCGCGGGGCGCTCCGGCGCACGAGCGTGCGCTCAACACCCTCACGCAGTGGGGGCTGGCGATGGACGAAGCCTTCTTCCTGGCCGGCCTGCCCAAAGGGCCTTTCCTGGCCCGCTTCCAGCCCGATTTTTTCTTTGACGACCAGCGCGGCCACATCGACAGCGCCCGCTCGCACGCCCCCGTCGGCCATGTGCTGCAGGGCGTGAGCAACCCGGATTGATCCATGACCGAAGCCCTTCTGACCGCCAACCCTTTCCCCGCCGCCACCTCTGGCCCCGCAGGCCCCGGTGCGGACCGCATCCTGGTGATGCGCCTGATGCCCATGCCGCGCGATCTGAACGGCGCGGGCGACGTGTTCGGCGGCTGGCTGCTGGCCCAGCTCGACCTGGCCGCCAGCGTGCTGCCAGTGCGCCGTGCGCGCGGCCGCGTGGCCACCGTGGCGGTCAACGAGGTGCTGTTCAAGAAGCCCGTTTCGGTCGGCGACCTGCTGAGCTTTTACGCCCGCATCACCCGCATCGGGCGCACGTCCATGACCACGCACATCGAGGTGATCGCCGAGCGCAACCCCTCCGATCCGCACTTCACCGTGGTCGCCGAAGCCACCTTCACCTTTGTGGCGCTGGACGAAAAAGGGCAGCCGCGCCCGGTGCCTGATCGGGAAGACTGAAGCCCAGCACGAAGCGCGCCCCGCCCAGCGGGTTCTCGCCGTCTGGGGCCAGTGTCAGCGTGGCATCGTGCATGGCAGCGATCTCGCGGGCGATGGCCAGCCCCAGGCCGCTGCCCTCGGCGCTGACTTCCAGCGAGCGGTAGAAGGGCTCGAAAATGCGCTCGCGGTCGGCCTCCGGAACGCCCGGGCCCGAATCCTCGACGATGACTTCTGCGCAGCCCACGCGGGCCTGCACGCGCACCGTCACCACCCCGCCCTGCGGCGTGTAGTTGATGGCGTTGTCGACCAGATTGCGCACCAGCTCGCCCAGCAGCAGGGCGTGGCCGGGCAGGATCAGCGCCTGCGCCACGCCGCCGTCAATTTCGGCCAGCTCGTCGTCCGTCACGTCGGGCGGCAGGCCGCTGTCGGGTGCCGCTTCGGGCTGAGGCAGGACGGCGGCGCAGTCCGGATCGATGTCGGTTTCCAGCCCCAGATCAATGCGCCGCGCCATGGCGCGCGGCACGCTGTCCTGCGTCACGCCGGTGACCAGGGCCAGCAGATCGAGCGGGTGCTTCTCCACCGTCTGCGCCTTGTCCTCGGCATGCGCCAGCGCCAGCAGCTGGTTGACCATATTGGCCGCCTTCTGGCTGGAATAGGCGATGTGCTGCAGGCTGGGCCGCAGCGCCTGTGCGGTGGCGCCGTCGTCGATCTGCTGCTGCGCCAGTTCGGCCTGCATGCGCAGCCCGGCCAGCGGCGTCTTGAGCTGGTGCGCGGCGTCGGCCAGAAAGTGCTTCTGTGAGGCCAGCGAGCGGCTGAGCTGCTGCAGCAGCCCGTTGATCGACTGCACCAGCGGCACGACCTCTTCGGGGGCGCGGCTCTCGTCCATGGGGCTCAGATCGTGGCTGTCGCGCTGGAAAATCTGCTGCTGCACATGGTGCAGCGGCGCAATGGCGCGGGTCAGCGCCAGCCAGACCAGCAGCAGCGCCAGCGGAAACAGCGCCGCCTGCGGCAGGATGACGCCGCGCAGGATGTCCTGCGTCAGCGTGTACTGGTCGCGCGTCAGCAGCGCGCTGCGCAGCAGCACCGGGTGATTCAGCCCGGGCACGCCGCGCAGCCACAGCCGCGCCACCCGGCGCTCACCTTTGGCGCTGGGCAAGGTGTCCAGCACCACCTGCCCGGCCGGAGACGGCCGCAGGGAGAGCTGGGCGAGAAAATCGCGGGTGCTGGCGTCCGAAGCGGCCAGCAGGCGGCCGTCCTGCGCGTGGACATCCCACCAGTAACCGGGGTTGTCCAGCGCCGCCTGCGCCTGCGGCGAATACCAGCCCCAGCGCACCAGCTGCTCGCCAATGTGGGCGGTCTGGGCGCGCAGCTGGCCGTCAAAATACTGGTTGGTGATGTGCTGCGACACCAGCCAGACCAGCGCCATCGAGCACAGCCAGAGCAGGAAAAGCGGCAGCAGCATCCACTCCAGCAGCGTCTCGGCCAGCGACAGGTTGGCGCGCGCGGCCTCGCGGCGGCGCAGCCAGGCGCGCCAGACCACTCAGGCCGTCCGGCTGGCCGCCGGAGCGATTTTCTCCAGGCAGTAGCCCAGGCCGCGCACGGTGGCGATGCGCACCGGGCCCTGCTCGATCTTCTTGCGCAGGCGGTGGATGTAGACCTCGATGGCGTTGCTGCTGACCTCGTCGCCCCACTCGCACAGCTTGTCGATCAGCTGGTCCTTGCTGACCAGGCGCCCGGCGCGGCGCAGCAGCACCTCCAGCAGGGTGATTTCGCGTGCGGACAGATCCAGCATGCGCCCGTCCATGTAGGCCACCCGGCCCGAGGCATCGAAGCTCAAAGGCCCATGCTCGATCACCGCCGACGCCGATCCCAGGCCGCGGCGCGTCAGGGCGCGCACGCGGGCCAGCAGCTCGGCCAGATCAAAGGGCTTGGACATGAAATCGTCGGCGCCCAGGTCCAGCCCCTTGACGCGCTGCTCGACGTGGTCGGCCGCCGTCAGGATCAGCACCGGCATGCTGCTGCGGCGCTCGCGCAGGCGGCGCAGCACCTCAAAACCATCCAGCCGGGGCAGGCCCAGGTCCAGGATCAGTACGTCGAACTCCTGGGTGGACAGCGCCGCATCGGCGTCACGCCCGTTCCCCACCTGGTCGACCACGTAGCCCGCATGACGCAGGCTGCGCAGCAGGCCATCGGCCAGAACCTGGTCATCTTCTGCAATCAGGACACGCATGGAAACAATACTCCTCCTTGCGGGGGGTGCGGTGGTGGCCCCCGGACTGAAGCGTTATTATCCGGGGTCATCGGGCCACAGCCGCCCCAAAGGTCTCGGGACTTTCCCGCAGGCCCATCGTTTTTTCAGACCCCACAGACCTGCCGCCAGCGCACAAGGAAAACATGTCCACTACCCTGACCAACGACCGGGCCAAGGCCCTGCAGGCCGCTCTGGCCCAGATCGAAAAACAGTACGGCAAAGGCACGATCATGCGCCTGGCCGAGGGCGAGGCCATCGAGGACATCCAGGTGGTCTCCACCGGCTCACTGGGTCTGGACGTGGCGCTGGGCGTCGGCGGCCTGCCGCGCGGGCGCGTCGTTGAAATCTACGGCCCGGAATCGTCGGGCAAGACCACGCTGACGCTGCAGGTCATCGCGCAGATGCAGAAGCTGGGCGGCCAGTGCGCCTTCATCGACGCCGAACACGCGCTGGACGTGCAGTACGCGCAGAAGCTGGGCATCCAGCTGAGCGATCTGCTCATCAGCCAGCCCGACACGGGCGAACAGGCGCTGGAGATCGTCGATGCGCTGGTGCGCTCGGGCTCGGTCGATCTGATCGTCGTCGATTCGGTCGCGGCGCTGACGCCCAAGGCCGAACTGGAAGGCGATATGGGCGATTCGCTGCCCGGCCTGCAGGCCCGCCTGATGAGCCAGGCGCTGCGCAAGCTCACCGCCAACATCCAGAAAACCAAGTGCACCGTCATTTTCATCAACCAGATCCGCATGAAAATCGGCGTGATGTTCGGCAGCCCCGAAACCACCACCGGCGGCAATGCGCTGAAGTTCTACGCCTCGGTGCGCCTGGACATCCGCCGCACCGGCGCCATCAAGCGCGGCGAGGAAGTCATCGGCAGCGAAACCAAGGTCAAGGTCGTGAAGAACAAGGTCGCACCCCCCTTCAAGACGGCCGAATTTGACATCCTTTACGGCGAAGGCACCAGCCGCGAGGGCGAGATCATCGACATGGGCGTGGCCCAGAACATCGTCGAGAAATCGGGCTCGTGGTACGCCTACGGCGGCGAGAAAATCGGCCAGGGCAAGGACAACGCCCGCGAGTTCCTGCGCGAAAACGCCGCGCTGGCGCTGGAGATCGAAAACAAGGTACGCGCTGCACTGAACGTGCCCGCTGCTGCAGGCGCTGCCCCGGCCGCCGCCGCTCCGGCCGAAGGCTGATCCCGAAAGCCCCCATGCCTGCGGCAGAACGGCTGGCCCACTCCCTGCGCCAGCGGGCGCTGGCCAGCCTGTCGCGGCGCGAGTACGGCCGCACCGAGCTGTCGCGCAAACTGCTGCAGTGGCTGCGCCGCCAGCCGCCTGAAGTGCTGGGGGTGACTGAGGCGCCCGGCGACGAAGCGGCGCCCTCCCCGGCGACCTCCCCGGCGTCCTTCCCGGCGCTGGTCGACAGCGTCCTCGATGGCCTGGCCGCCAGCGGCTGGCTGGACGAGGCCCGCGCCGTCGAATCCCGCGTGCGCCAGCGCGAGGGCGGGCGTGGCCTGCGCCGCATCGAGCAGGAACTGCAGCAGCTCGGCCAGCGCCTGGACGCGCCGCTGCGCGATCGGCTCAGGGACAGCGAACTCGCCCGCGCCCACGCCCTGTGGTCGCGCCGCTACGGCCAGCCGCCACTGGACGAGCGCGAACGCGCCCGCCAGTCGCGCTTCCTGCTCTCGCGCGGCTTCGGGATGGACACCGTGCGCCAGCTCTGGGCCGGCTGGGAGCCGCCGCAGGACGAGGCCTGAAGCCACTTTGCCGGGGGCCGGGTGTCAAGTTACGCTCAGGTTGGGCGGACCCAGCGTGTTACATTTGTCGCCGTCATTGACTTCCAACCCTCAGACCTCCCATGAAAATTCATGAATATCAAGGCAAGGAGCTCCTGCGCCAGTTCAACGTGCCTGTGCCTCGCGGCTACCCGGCGTTCAACGTCCAGGAGGCTGAAGAAGCCGCTCAGAAGCTGGGTGGCGCGGTCTGGGTGGTGAAAGCCCAGATTCACGCCGGAGGTCGCGGCAAGGGCGGCGGCGTCAAGGTCGCCAAGTCGCTGGACGACGTCAAGGCACTGTCCGGCCAGATCCTGGGCATGCAGCTCAAGACGCACCAGACCGGCCCCGAAGGCCAGAAAGTCCGCCGCCTCTACATCGAGGAAGGCGCGGACATCAAGAAAGAATATTACGTCTCGCTGGTCACCGACCGCGCGTCGCAGAAGGTGGCGTTCATCGCATCGTCTGAAGGCGGCATGGACATCGAAGAAGTCGCGCACAGCACGCCCGACAAGATCATCACCGAGATCATCGACCCGCTGACGGGTCTGGGCGCTGCGCAGGCCGAGAAAATCGCCCGCGCCATCGGCCTGGGCGATGTGTCGATCGCGCAGGCGGTGACGCTGTTCCAGAACCTGTACCGCTGCTACATGGAGACCGACGCGTCGCTGGTGGAAATCAACCCGCTGAACTGCGACAGCAAGGGCACCCTGATCGCGCTGGACGCCAAGTTCAACTTCGACAGCAACGCCCTCTTCCGCCACCCCGAGATCCTGGAATACCGCGACCTCGACGAAGAAGATCCGGCCGAAATCGAAGCCAGCAAGTTTGACCTGGCCTACATCAGCCTGGACGGCAACATCGGCTGCCTGGTCAACGGCGCGGGCCTGGCCATGGCCACCATGGACACCATCAAGCTGTTCGGCGGCGAACCGGCCAACTTCCTGGACGTGGGCGGTGGCGCTACGGCCGAAAAGGTCACCGAAGCCTTCAAGATCATGCTCAAGAACCCCGAGGTCAAGGGCATTCTGGTCAACATCTTCGGCGGCATCATGAAGTGCGACACCATCGCCGAAGGCGTGATCGCCGCGTGCAAGGCGGTCAACCTGAGCGTGCCACTGGTCGTGCGCATGAAGGGCACCAACGAGGATCTGGGCAAGAAGATGCTGGCCGAATCCGGCCTGCCCATCATCTCCGCCGACACCATGGCCGAAGCCGCGACGAAAATCGTCGCCGCCGTCAAGTAAGCCCGCCCAGAGCCAAGGAACACGAACATGAGCATCTACATCAACAAGGACACCCGGGTCATCACCCAGGGCATCACCGGCAAGACCGGCCAGTTCCACACCCTGGGCTGCCAGGCTTACGCCAACGGTAAAAACTGCTTCGTCGCGGGCGTGAACCCCAAGAAGGCGGGCGAGAAGTTCTCGGACATCCCCATCTACGCCACCGTCAAGGAAGCCGCGCAGCAGCAGGGCGCCACGGTGTCGGTGATCTATGTGCCGCCCGCCGGTGCCGCCGCCGCGATCTGGGAAGCCGTTGAAGCCGATCTGGACCTGGTCATCTGCATCACCGAAGGCATTCCCGTGCGCGACATGCTGGAAGTGCGCAACAAAATGAAGGCCAAAGAGGCTGCTGGCGGCAAGAAAACCCTGCTGCTGGGCCCCAACTGCCCCGGCCTGATCACGCCGGAAGAAATCAAGATCGGCATCATGCCCGGCCACATTCACCGCAAGGGCCGCATCGGCGTGGTATCCCGCTCGGGCACGCTGACCTATGAAGCCGTGGCGCAGCTGACCGAAATTGGCCTGGGCCAGTCGTCTGCCGTCGGCATTGGGGGCGACCCCATCAACGGGCTCAAGCACATCGACGTGATGCGCGCTTTCAACGACGATCCCGAAACCGACGCCGTCATCATGATCGGCGAAATCGGCGGTCCGGACGAGGCCGAAGCGGCACGCTGGGTCAAGGATCACATGAAAAAGCCGGTGGTCGGCTTCATCGCGGGCGTCACGGCGCCTCCGGGCAAGCGCATGGGCCACGCCGGCGCGCTGATCTCGGGCGGTGCCGACACGGCCGATGCCAAACTCGCCATCATGGAAGAGTGTGGCTTCACCGTGACGCGCAACCCGTCCGAAATGGGCAAGCTGCTCAAAGCCCTGCTCTGACCGGATGTGACCACGCTGGCATGGGTGCTTCTGGGTCTGGCGCTGGGCGCGGCCTGGGCGCTGTTCCAGCGCGGACGCCGCCCGCCCGAGGCGGCGTCTTTGTCAGCGCCTGAAACCGGACCGGAAGCGGACTCGGGTGAGGCAGCTACAGATGCGTCTGCTGGCGCTGCAAGCCCTCCCGTCCTGCTGGGCCTGACCCTGCAGGACGTTCTGGGCCGGGGCAGCAGCGCCACCGTCTATCGCGCCCTCGACCACGCCAGCGGCGACACCGTGGCGGTCAAGGTCTTTGCCACCGCACTCGACGGCCAGGGCCGCGCCCGGCTGGAAGACAGCGGCGATCTGCCGCGCTTTCTGCAGGAAGTCCAGACGCTGGAGCGCCTGCAGCACCCCCACATCGTGCGCGCGCGGCGCAGCGGCCAGCGGGGTGGCCGTGTCCATCTGGTGATGGATCTGCTGCGGGGCCAGAGCCTGCGCGCCTGGTGCGGCAGCCAGCGCCTGAGCAGCCCGGCGCTGGCGGGCATCGCCGACCAGATCCTGGACGCGCTGGCTTACGCCCACGAACAGGGCATCGTCCACCGCGATCTCAAACCCGACAACATCCTCTACGACGAGGCCAGCAGCCAGGTCACGCTGACCGATTTCGGTGTGGCGCGCTGGCTGCAGGACAGCCAGACGCGCAGCGGCATGATGCTGGGCTCGCCCGCCTACATGGCTCCCGAGCAGCTCATGGGCCAGCCCTGCGACGCGCGCGGCGATCTGTATGCCCTGGGTGTGGTGCTGACCGAGCTGCTGACCGGCCGCCCGGCGTTTGACGCGCCCTCGCTGGGCGAGCTGATGCGCCTGATCCTCAAAGGGCCGGTCCCCGCCGTGCCCGACCGCGCCGACGGCAGCGCCCCGGCCTGGAATACCTTCCTGCAGCCCCTGTGCGCGACCGACCCGCAGCAGCGTCCGGCCAGCGCCCGCGCTGCCCGCGCTCTGCTGGCCCGCAGCGGCCTGCGCGCATGAACACGCCCCCTGCGCCCGACCCCAGTGGCGGCTGGCTGGCCGCCCCCTGCGATTTCGATCTGCTTTGGGGCGCCGCCACCGACGTGGGTCTGGTGCGCCGCAACAACGAAGACGCTGTGCGCATCGAACACGAGGCCGATCTGGCCTTTCTGGCCGACGGCATGGGCGGTTACAGCGGGGGCGAAGTCGCCAGCCGCATGGCGGTGAACTGTGCCTGCACGCAGATTCTTTCGGCGCTGGGCCGCGCTACTTCGGCGGACAGCGACAGCAGCCTGGCCGCCGTGCAGCAGGCTCTGCACGACGCGCAATGGCAGGCGCACCACCAGGTGATGCAGCAGGCGCGCCGGGATCCGGCGCTGCACGGCATGGGCACGACCCTGGCCGGGCTGTGGCTGCGACGCGACCGTGCTTTTGTCTGCCATGTGGGCGATTCGCGCATTTACTGCTGGCGGGCCGGCGAGCTGCTGCAGATCACCCGCGACCACACCGTGCTGCAGGAGCAGATCGACGCCGGGCTGCCCGCGCAGAGTCTGTTCGGCCATCCGGCGGCGCGCAATGTGCTGACCCGCGCCCTGGGCATCGAGGGCGCGTTTGGCCCGGAGACGCGCGTGCTGCCCGTTGTGTCCGGCGATCTTTTCCTGATGTGCAGCGACGGCCTGACCGACGCCCTGGACGACGCGGGCATCGCCCGGCTGTGCGCCGGCCTCAGTGCTCCGCAGGCCCTGGCCGAAGCCCTGGTCCGGGCCGCGAATGAACACGGCGGACGCGACAATGTCACCGTGCTGACCGTGCGCGTCGGCTCTTTGCGGACGCCTCCGGGGCTTTCTGGCCGATAATGGCGCCCAATCCGCGCGCGATCGGTTGCGCGCCTTTCTGACTGGAACCGGCCTATGAGCAGCCCGCTGAAACTGATTTTGTCGCTGGACGGACAGGTGGTCCGTGAAGTCGATCTGTCCAAAGACCGCACCACCCTGGGGCGCCGCCCTTACAACGACGTCGTCATCGACAACCTCGCCGTAAGCGGCGAGCACGCCGTGCTGCAGCGCATCGGCGACAACGTTTTCCTGGAAGACCTCAACAGCACCAACGGCACTTACGTCAACCGCAAGCCCGTCAAGCGCCAGATGCTGGGCCCGGACGACGTGATCGAAATCGGCCGCTACCGCCTGCAGTTCGCCCGCGCCACCGAGCCCCTCGCCGCTCCGGCGCTGCCCGCTTTTGGCACCATTGCTGACCTGTCCAGCGCACCACAGGCCCGCGAATCGGTGATGGGCGACACCCCAGACCCGACGTCCGAGCCCACGATGGTCGGTGCCGCGCTGGCCGATCTGGCCCAACCGCCGGTGGCAGCAGCGCCCGTCCCGGCGCCGCAACGCGACAGCGAGGGCCTGCTGGTCTGCCGCCTGCACGTGCTGTCGGGCAAGGCCGAAGGCAAAATCATGCCGCTGGCCAAGGCACGCACCACGCTGGGCAAGCCCGGCGTGCAGGTCGCCGCGATTGTGCGCAGCGCGGACGGCGTGGAAGTCCAGATCGACGACACCCGCCGCGCCCTGACCAGCGGCGAGGTGCTGGACATCGCCGGGACGCGCATCGAAATCCTCATCCCCTGACCGCCCGGCGGCCGTGAGCGCGCGGGCCGCAAGCCGGGAGCGCTGGCTGGGCTGGCGCGAGGCCCTGTGGCGGCTGCCGCTGCGCTGGCTGGTCGGGCTGGCGCTGGGGTTTCTGGTCACCTTAGGCACCTTTCACGCCGTGGGCGTGCTGCGCCTGGCGCCGGTCGAACGCGTCGAGTGGTGGCTGCAGGACGTGCGCTCGCTGGCGCTGCGCCGCCCCAGCAGCGCGCCCATTGTGATCGTTGACATCGACGAAGCCAGCCTGCAGCGTCTGGGCCGCTGGCCCTGGCCGCGCGAGACGCTGGCCGGGCTGACACGCGAACTGACAACCACCCTGGGCGCCCGCGCCGTCGCCTTCGATCTGGTCCTGGCCGAACCCGAGCAGACCGTGCCGCTGCAGGCCTGGCAGCGCCTGACCCAGCAGCACCCGGCCCTGAACCGCTACACCCGCGACTGGCAGAGCCTCACCCAGCCCGACCCGGCCCTGGGCGCCTGGCTGGCGCAGCAGCCGGTGGTGCTGGGCTACTACCTGACCTCGGACCGGCTGGGCCAGCGCAACGGCCACCTGCCGCCGCCGCTGTTCCCTGCGCCAGGGCTGATCTCGCCCTGGACAGGTTACGGCGCCAGCACCCGCGCGTACGCCGGGGTGCGCGGCGGCTTCATCAACGCCCTGCCCGACCGCGATGGCGTGGTGCGCCGCGTGCCGCTGGTGACGCCGCTGGACGGGCAGTTTTATGGCTCGCTGGCGCTGTCGCTGTACCTGCTGCCGCACAGCGGAATGCAGGTGCAGCCGCAGTGGCTGCCCGCCAGCCGCAGCGACAGCGGCCAGCGCCTGCTGCTGGGCCTGACGCTCACACCGCCGGGCCAGGCGGCGCGGACGATGGGCCTGGGCCGCATGGGTGATGTGCTGGTGCCCTGGCGCAGCGCACGGCCCGCCTCGGAGGACAGCCCTGGCCCGCCATCGGCCTTCGACCGCATCAGCGCCGCCACCCTGTGGCAGGCCCGCCAGGGCGAGCTGGCGCCCGCGCAGGTGGCGGCGCTGCGCGCGCGTCTGCAGGGGCGGCTGGTGCTGGTGGGCAGCTCGGCGCCTGCGCTGGCCGATCTGCGCGCCACGCCCATCGCCCCGGCACTGCCCGGTGTCGAGGTGCACGCCCACGTGCTCAGCGGCCTGATCGACGGCGATCTGCCCTGGCGGCCGGACTGGGCCAGCGGCTACGAGATTCTCTCGCTCATTGTCGTCGGGCTGTGGGTGGGCAGCGCGGTGCTCTGGCTGGGACCGTGGTCGGGCGTGATGTCGCTGCTGGGATGCACGTCCTGTCTGGTCGCGCTCAATCTGTGGCTGTACCGCAGCGAGCACTGGGCGCTGCCCATGGCTGCGCCGCTGATGCTGGCCGCCCTGCTTTATATCGGCGCCACCAGCTGGGGCTATGTGACGCAGACGCGCCAGAAACGCGATCTGGTCCGCCTCTTTGGCAGCTACGTGCCACCCGAACTGGTGCGCCAGATGGCGCGCCACCCCGGCCGCTACAGCCTGCAGGCCGAAAACCGGGAGCTGACGGTGATGTTCTGCGACCTGCGCGGCTTCACCGCGCTGGCCGAGGGGCTGGACCCGAGCGCGCTGCGCGACATCATCAACCTCTTCCTGTCGCGCATGAGCGCCGTCGTCCACCGTCACCAGGGCACGGTGGACAAGTACATCGGCGACGCCATCATGGCCTTCTGGGGCGCGCCGGTGGCCCAGCCCGACCACGCCTGGCGCGCCGTGCGCTGCGCGCTGGCCATGCAGACGGCGCTGGCCGAGCTCAACCAGGATCTGGCCCAGCGCGGGCTGCCCGGCGTGGGCATGGGCGTGGGGCTGAACACGGGCATGGTCTGCGTCGGCGACATGGGCTCGGACGTGCGCCGCACCTACACCGTGATCGGCGATGCGGTCAACGTGGCCGCGCGGCTGGAGGCGCTGACGCGCCAGTTTGGTGTGGCCGTGCTGGCCAGCGCCGCCACGCAACTGGCCTGCACGCCCTGGCAGAAACACCCCGCGCCTGCACCCGGCAAAGGACGCGGACGGCCCGTCACGCCGCCTGGCCCCGAGTGGCACTGGCAAGCCGTCGCCGAAGTCCAGGTCAAGGGCCGCCAGCAGAAGGTGGCGGTGCTGACACCCGTTTTACGGGATCCGGTTTGCGTGCACAACAGCACACCGGCTGGTGCTATTTCCCACACAGCAGGGGATTAATCCCTTGCCCCTGTCCGGCGGGGCGCGCATCATCGCGTTTCGCCAGCCCCAGATTCACCATGCAACTTCGCGTCCTGGGCTGCTCGGGCTCCATCGCCTCCGGCAGCCACACCAGCACCTTCCTGCTCGACGACGACATCCTCATCGATGCCGGAACGGGCGTGGGCGGCCTGACGGTGGACGAAATGGCGCGCATTGACCATATTTTCATCACGCATTCACACCTGGATCACGTGGTGTCCATCGGCTTTCTGGCCGACACGGTGATGCGGCTGCGCCAGCGCGCATCGCGCCCGCCGGTGCGTGTGCACGCCCTGCCCGAAACGCTGGACGCCCTGCGCCGCCACGTTTTCAACGGCGTGATCTGGCCCGATTTCAGCGCCCTGCCCTCGCCGCGCCAGCCCACGCTGGCCTTCGAGCCCCTGCAGACCGGCGACATCATCGCCCTGGGTGACCGCCGGATCGAAGCCCTTCCCGCCGAGCACAGTGTGCCTGCCGTCGGCTATGCCGTCTCCCCGGCGGACGAGCCCGGCCGCGTCTGGGCCTACACCGGCGACACCGGCCCCTGTCCGGCGCTGTGGCAGCGCCTCAACGAGCTGGATGTGGCCGCACTGATCGCCGAAACCGCCTTCTCCGACGACGACGCCCTGCTGGCCCGCATCAGCGGCCACCACTGCCCCGCCACGCTGCTGGCGGGTTTGGGCGAGCTGCGCCAGCCCACCACCGTGCACCTGACCCACATCAAACCGGGCGAACACGCCGCCGTGCTGCGCAGCCTGGGCCTTGCCTGCCAGCAGATGGGCCAGCACAACAGCCCGCAAGCAGGTCTGCGCTCCAGCGAGGCCCCCCTGTTTGCTCCTTGCCAAGGCGGTCACCATCGCCTGCAGCCGCTGCAGCAGGGTCAGCAGCTGAATTGGGAGCGCCCAGCCATTTTCGCGCTGCCAGAGCAGGCGCTGCGGTGCGCAGTGTGATGGCGTAAAACGGCGCGAGCCCAGCGACCGACACCCCCCGCGAGGGGACAGACACCCGCGCCGCGTGCGACTAGATTGGATGTGCCTTTACACCCCCACTGGAGCACATCATGACCCCTCGCCGCATCCCGCAACGTACCGCCCACCGCACCACAGTGCGCCCGCACGGCTTCACCCTGGTCGAACTGATGGTGGCCGTGGCCATCATCGGCATCCTGGCCGCCGTCGCCCTGCCCGCCTACCAGGATTACGCCAAACGCAGCCGCGTTACCGAGGGCCTGACGCTGGCCAGCGGGGCCAAGACCGCCGTCACCGAGTATTACGCCAACAACGGCGCCTGGCCCACCGCCAATGACAAAGCCGGTCTGCCCGCCACCATCAAAGGCAAGAGCGTGGACAACGTGCAGGTCGGTGCTGACGGCGTCATCACCGTGACTTTCTCCACGAAAGTCGATGACGCCACACACAACCTGCTGACCCTCACCCCGCAGGACAAAGACGGCTCGCTGCAATGGGCCTGCGCTCCGGCAACCGACAAGGGCGTCAAACCCCAGTATCTGCCCAGCGAGTGCAAGACGGCAGGCACAGCAACAGGCTGACGTTTTTTGTCAGTTGACACTTTTTGCCGCCCGCCAGCCGAGGGCTGCGCAAAAAGTGTCGCCCGCTACGCCGTACAAACCTGCACTTTGTCACGCACAAGCCTTGCGCAGCCAGCAGGCTCAACTCAAACACCTGGCACGGAACCTGCTTAGAGGAAGTCATCCTTTAACCCTCCAGGAGTTCTCCATGAAAAAACGTGCCCAGCAAGGCTTCACCCTGATCGAACTGATGATCGTGGTGGCCATCATCGGTATCCTCGCAGCCGTTGCGCTGCCGGCTTACCAGGATTACACCAAACGCGCCCGCGTTTCAGAAGGCCTGACCTTGGCCAGTGCGGCTAAAACAGGTGTGACCGAGTACTACACCTCGAACAACAAGCTGCCCACAAGCAACTCTGACGTTGGTCTGCCTGAAGCCAACAAGATTGTCGGCACGGCCGTCAAGAGTGTTGGAGTGGGTGCCAACGGCGTGATCACGGTGACGTTCAATGACAAGGTGGCCACCGATGCCACACTGACGCTGACGCCTGACGTCACTACAAGCACCGGTTCCATCGCTTGGAAATGCCGTGCTGGTGCTAGCAGCGGCACTAACGCCCTTCCGCAGAGCGTACTGCCGGCCGAGTGCCGTGGTACCTAATCTCGCTGATGCCTGATTCAATCCAGAAAGCGCCTTCGGGCGCTTTTTGCTTCCTGCTGCGGAGTGCCCATCATGAAGAGAAAAAATAGTGGCTTCACGTTGATCGAGCTGATGATCGTGGTCGCCGTCATTGGTGTGCTTGCTTCTATTGCCACCCCAGCTTTTCTGGACTACACAACGCGCTCCAAAGTGACGGAAGGCCTAAGTCTGGCCCAAGGTTATAAAACGGCAATCATGGAGACTTTTACCTCGCGTGGCCCTCAGAACATGGAATGTCTGGGCTACAACCCGGATGCCACCCTCTGCGGCATTAACTTGGGCATCCAAATCGTCAAGCCCACAAAAAACATTGCCAATGTGGCCAGCGCCACCAATGGCACCATCACAGTCACCTTCACGGAGGCCGTCGCTCCGATCGGCAAGAACACACTGGCACTGGTACCCAGTTTCGATCTGAGCCAGCCCAGCGTATCAAGTCAAAATGTTGTCTGGACCTGCGGCGGCACCCTTGATCCCAAGTATTTGCCCGCCAACTGCCGCACGGCAGCCAAAACGCCTTAAGGCTTGGGATCAGCCAGCAGATCTGGCCTGATCCGCGCGGTTTTGGCCAGGCTCTGTTCGCGGCGCCAGCGCTCGATCCTGGCGTGGTCGCCGCTCAGCAGCACGTCGGGCACAGCCAGGCCACCCAGCTCGGGCGGCAGGCGCTCGGGGCGGGTGTAGCACGGGCCTTCCAGCAGGCCGTCGGAGAAGCTGTCCTGCTCGTGGGATTGCGCCGTGTTCAGCACGCCGGGCTTGAGGCGCGCCATGGCGTCCAGCAGCGCCAGCGCGGGCAGTTCGCCGCCCGACAGCACGAAATCCCCCAAGCTGATTTCCAGATCGACATGCCGATCCAGCACGCGCTGGTCTATGCCTTCGTAGCGGCCGCACAGCACGACGAGGCGGGGGATGCGCTCCAGGCGCTGCACCAGCAGCTGCGTGAGCGGCTGGCCACTGGGGCTGAAGTGGATGACGCAGCGCGGGCTCTGCGCGCCGTCTGGCGGCAGCGCGGCCAGGGCGCGCTCCAGCGGCTCGGCCATCATCACCATGCCGGGGCCACCACCAAAGGGGCGGTCGTCCACACGGCGGTAAGTGCCTTGCGCAAAATCGCGCAGCGCCCACAGATGAACCTGCAGCGCCGCATCCGCGCCGCCCGCCGGCCAGGCCGCTGCTGCACTGAGTGCCGCAGCAGCATCCGGGCTGGCCCCATGCAGGGCATAGGCGCGGCGCGTCACACCCACAGCCATCAGGGACGGAAAAAGTTCGGGAAACAGGGTAATAAGATCAACGCGCTGCACGCGCGCGCCGTCTGAGTCCTGCTGATTCATCGAAGAGACCGGATCCGGCGGGTTCAATCGCTGAAATCCTCGGGCCAGTCCACACGAATCTGCCCGCCCGCCACATCGACGGCCAGCACATACTGCGCGACAAAAGGAATCAGGTGCTGGCGGGCGTCACCATGCACCTCAAGCACGCTGGACGGGCCGGTGCTCATGAGATCGTGCACGGTGCCCAGGCGCTGACCATCCTGGTTGAGAACCTCCAGACCGATCAGGTCGACCCAGTAATACTCGTCGGGATCGCCGCTGGGGAATTGCGCGCGTGAGACAAAAATCCGCGCCCCACGCAGGGCTTCGGCAATGGCGCGGTCGGCCACTTCGCGCAGTGTCGCAACCATGCCTTCGCCCTGGGGCTTGACCTGGGCGACCTGCACGCGGCAGGGGTAGGAGATGGCGATTTTTGCGGCGCCGCCCGCAGCCTGCGGCTGGCGCAGCACAGCTTCAGGCGCCTGCAAGTACCATCGTCTGGCCCCCAGCAAAGCCTGCGGGTCAGATGACCACGGTTTGATCCGGATGCCGCCTTTGACGCCCCAGGCGCCTGTGATGCAGGCGACCTCAACCGCATCGTCCGGCCACGGGGTCTGCGCATCAAGGGGCAGCAGCCCGGACGGCAAACCCGCCACGGCCATCAGGCGGTGGCCGTCTTCTTGGCTTCGCCAACCAGACGGGCGCAGGCGGGGGACAGCTGCGCGCCCACGCTCACCCAGTAGTTGACGCGGTCCAGCGCAATGCGCAGGGTTTCCGCCTGGCCCGAGGCCACGGGGTTGTAAAAGCCCAGGCGCTCGATGAAACGGCCGTCACGGCGGTTTTGCGAGTTGGCCACGACAATATTGTGGAAAGGACGCTTTTTGGAACCGCCGCGCGACAAACGAATGACAACCATGCCCATCTTCCTGAATGTTGGGCCGGACCGCTTGAGAAAGCGCGGTACGGCCGGAGTCTGATCTGTAGCGTTCCAGCCTGAACATCAGCCGGAACTTTGAATGAACCGGCTATTATAAGCGGCCCACCGCTGCTGCGGGCACCGTACCCGCCCTCATCTGTCAGAAATTGGCGACATTCATGCTGATCCGACCCTGCACCCCTGCCGACCTGCCCGCCGTCCAGGCGATTTACGCCCACGCGGTCGATCACGGCACCGGCACTTTCGAAACCGTCGCGCCCACCGTGCCTGAGATGCGCCAGCGCTTTGACGGCGTGGCTGCACTGGGACTGCCCTGGCTGGTGGCGCGGGACGAGGCCCACCAGATTCTGGGATACGCCTATGCGGGCTGGCTTCGCCCGCGCCAGGCCTTTCGCTACTGCGTGGAAGATTCGGTTTACATCGCGCCACAGGCCCAGGGCCAAGGCGTGGGTTCGGCGCTTCTGGCCGAGCTGATGGCGCGCTGCACTCAGGCCGGATCGCGCCAGATGGTCGCCATGATCGGGGACAGCGCCAACCTGGGCTCGATCCGTCTGCACGAGCGCGCCGGTTTCGTGCGCGCAGGGCTTGTGGCGTCGGCCGGGTGGAAGTTCGGGCGCTGGCTGGATCTGGTCATCTGGCAGAAAGCGCTGGGGGCGGGCGACAGCACGTCGGCCCAGCCCGCTGCGGCAGACGGCCGCGCGCCGGACAGATAAAGAGGCCAGTCAGGCGGCGGGAGAGCCCTGGTCCACGGCCTCGCGCAGGGCTTTGCCGGGCTTGAAGTGCGGCACGCGCTTTTCGGGGATGAGCACCTCGTCGCCATTGCGCGGGTTGCGCCCCACGCGCGGCGGGCGGCGGCTGACGGCGAAACTGCCGAAGCCGCGAATCTCGATGCGATGGCCTTTGGCCAGAGCGCCGGACATGGCCTCCAGCAGCGTCTTGACCACCAGCTCGGTGTCTTTGAGGGTGAGTTGCGGAAAGCGCTTGAGCAGGGCGCTCACCAGATCGGAACGGGTCATGGCGGGATCCTTGGTGTCACAGGCGCGCGCTTCGGGCGGCGATCAAAAAAGCCACCGGTCTGGCAGAGCCGGACCCGGTGGCTGGGAGAGCAGCGCAAAGGGGCCGCCGAAGCCGCCCCTTCGCTGGAGCGATCACTCGTCGCTGCCACCCATCTTGGCGCGCAGCAGCGCACCCAGGCTGGTCGTGCCCGCGTTTTCACGCTCGCTCGACTGCGACAGGCGCTGCATGGCTTCCTGCTGGTCGACCTGGTCCTTGGCCTTGATCGACAGCTGGATGTTGCGCGTCTTGCGGTCGATCGCGGTGATGACGGCGGTGATCTCGTCGCCCACCTTCAGCACGTGGCTGGCGTCTTCGACGCGGTCGCGGCTGATTTCGCTCACACGCACATAGCCCAGCACTTCGGTGGCCAGTTCGACTTCGGCACCGCGCGCATCAACGCTGATGACCTTGCCGCTCACCACCATGCCGCGGTCATTGACCGAGGTGTAGCTGGTGAAGGGATCGGCGTCCAGCTGCTTGATGCCCAGGGAAATGCGCTCGCGCTCGACGTCCACAGCCAGCACCAGGGCTTCGACTTCCTGGCCCTTCTTGTAGTTGCGCACGGCGGTTTCGCCCGGCTCGTTCCAGGACAGGTCGGACAGATGCACCAGGCCATCGATGCCCTGGGCCAGGCCCACGAACACGCCGAAATCGGTGATGGACTTGATCGGGCCGCTGACCTTGTCGCCGCGCTTGACCGTGGTCGAGAATTCTTCCCACGGGTTGGCCTTGCACTGCTTCATGCCCAGCGAGATGCGGCGCTTGTCTTCGTCGATCTCCAGGACCATGACTTCGACCTCGTCGCCCATGGACACCATCTTGGACGGAGCCACGTTCTTGTTGGTCCAGTCCATTTCGGAGACGTGCACCAGACCTTCGATGCCGGGCTCGATTTCTACGAATGCACCGTAGTCGGTCAGGTTGCTGACCTTGCCGAACAGGCGGGTGCTGTTGGGGTAACGGCGCGACACGCCCAGCCACGGGTCTTCACCCAGCTGCTTGATGCCCAGCGAAACGCGGTTTTTCTCGGCGTCAAACTTGAGCACTTTGGCCTGCAGTTCCTGGCCGACCTGAACGACTTCGCTCGGGTGACGCACACGGCGCCAGGCCATGTCGGTGATGTGCAGCAGGCCATCGATGCCGCCCAGGTCCACGAAGGCCCCGTATTCGGTGATGTTCTTGACCACGCCATCGACGATGGCGCCTTCGTGCAGGGTTTCCAGCAGCTTGGCGCGCTCTTCGCCCATGGAGGCTTCGACCACGGCGCGGCGGCTCAGCACCACGTTGTTGCGCTTGCGGTCCAGCTTGATGACCTTGAATTCCAGCGTCTTGCCTTCGAAAGGCGTCATGTCCTTGACAGGGCGCGTGTCCAGCAGCGAACCCGGCAGGAAGGCGCGGATGCCATTGACCAGCACCGTCAGGCCGCCCTTGACCTTGCCCGACACGGTGCCGGTGACGAAGTCGCCCGATTCCAGAGCGGTTTCCAGCGCCAGCCACGAGGCCAGGCGCTTGGCCTTGTCGCGCGACAGGATGGTGTCGCCGTAACCGTTTTCCACGGCGTCGATGGCCACGGCCACGAAGTCGCCGATGTGGACTTCGATCTCGCCCTGGTCGTTCTTGAATTCGTCGATGGGCACGTAGGCTTCGCTCTTGAGGCCGGCGTTGACCACCACGTAGCTGTGCTCGATGCGGACCACCTCGGCGGTGATGACCTCGCCTGCGCGCATTTCGCTGCGTTGCAGGGATTCCTCAAAGAGGGCGGCAAACGATTCGCCGCCAAAAGATGCCATGGATTCAGACATGTTGATACTTGGATATGCAGACGTGGGCAGGGCGCTGTCGCGCACGTTGCGGGTTGAACAGAAAAAAGGGCGGTGCCCACCGCCCCGGTTCACTGCAGAAAATCGGGAAACTGCGCTTTTGACAGGCGATGCCTGACGATCACTGAAGATCAGGCCCGGGACCACCACACCTGCAGCACCTGGTCAACGGTCTGGGCGATGGTCAGATCCGAGTTGTCCAGCAGCACGGCGTCCTGTGCGGGCACCAGCGGGTGAGTGGCGCGCTGCGTGTCGCGTGCATCACGCTCGCGCAGGTCTGCCAAAAGGTCGTTGATTCTAGACGAGATTCCCCGCTGCAGCAATTGCGCATGACGGCGCCCGGCGCGAGATTCGGCGCTGGCGGTCAGAAAAATCTTCAGGCGCGCGTCCGGGAAAACCACCGTGCCCATGTCGCGGCCATCGGCGACCAGGCCCGGTAGCGCGCGCAGGCTGTGCTGCAGGCCGTCGAGGGCATGGCGCACGCCGGGCAGCACGGCTACTTTAGAGGCGGCGTTGCCGACCGCCTCGCTGCGCAGCTCATCGCCCACCGAAACGCCGTTCACGCGCACACCCTGTGGCTCGAACGCGACATCCAGCCCGGCCAGCATCGCCACCAGCGCGGCCTCGTCGTCCAGCGCGACGCCGCGCTGCAGGGCCGCCCAGGCCGTCATGCGGTAGAGCGCGCCGGAATCGAGCAGGCGGTAGCCCAGCCCTTGGGCTAGCTGCGCCGCCAGCGTGCCCTTTCCCGAGGCCACCGGGCCATCGACCGCCAGCACCGGCACGGCGCCTCTTGGGCGCGTGCAGGCGAACAGGGTCTCGAAATAATCCGGGAAGGTCTTGCCCACGCAGCGCGGATCCTCAATGACCACGCCGCGCGAGTCACCCTGCAGCGCGGCCAGCGACAGGCACATGGCCATGCGGTGATCGTCGTAGGTGTGAATGCGCGGCAGCGGCCCGGATTCGGGCGCGTGCAGCGGCGCGGACACCTCGATGAAATCCGGCCCTTCGGTGACGCGGGCGCCCACCTTGCGCAGCTCGGTGGCCATGGCCGCGATGCGGTCGGTTTCCTTGACGCGCCAGCTGGCGATGCCCGTCAGCCGCGTCGCCGGGCCGTCCGGATCGGTGAACAGCGCCATCACCGCCAGCGTCATGGCGGCGTCGGGGATGTGGTTGCAGTCCATGTCCACGGCCTTGAGCGGCCAGGCGCCCCGGCGCACGACCAGGGCGTTGGCCTCGCCTTGCACGTCGGCGCCCATGGCGCGGGCGGCGTCGATGAAGCGCACGTCGCCCTGAATGGCGTCCAGGCCCACGCCTTCGATGCGCAGTGGCGCGTCCACGGCCGCGATGGCGCCCAGCGCCACAAAATAGGACGCCGACGACGCATCGCCTTCCACCCAGATCTCGCCCGGGCTTTGGTAGCGGCTGCCCTGCGGCAGCGTGAAGCGCGACCAGCCCTCGCGCTGCACGCTGATGCCAAAGCGCGCGAGCAGCCCCAGGGTGATGTCGATGTAAGGCTTGGAAATGAGCTCGCCCTCGACCTCGATCACCATGTCGCCCTGGGCAGTCAGCAGCGGCAGCGCCAGCAGCAGCGCGGTCAGGAACTGGCTGGAGACATCGCCGCGCACGCGAATCTGGCGCCGCGCCGGGAAAGGCCCGGCCGCAGCAGCCACGCGCAGCGGCGGATAGCCCTCCTGCCCCAGGCAGGTGACGGTGCAGCCCAGCTCGCGCAAGGCATCCACCAGGTCGCCAATCGGGCGTTCGTGCATGCGCGCAATGCCGGACAGCTCGAAGCAGCCGCCCTGCTGCGCCGCCAGCACCGCCAGCGCGGCAGTCAAGGGCCGCATGGCCGTGCCCGCATTGCCCAGAAAAAGCTGCGCCTGCGGCACCGCCAGTGTCACGCGGGCATCAGGGCCGCCCAGGCCCGTGACGCGGCAGACGTCGCCGTCCTGCACCACGGCGCAGCCCAGCTGCTGCAGTGCGGCCAGCATGACACGGGTGTCGTCGGAATCGAGCAGGCCACGGATCGCAGTCTCGCCTTGCGACAGCCCCGCCAGCAGCAGGATGCGGTTGGAGATGCTTTTGGAGCCCGGCAGCACCACGGTGCCCGCCGCCGACAGCAGGGGAGGAAGTTCCAGGGCAGGAATGGAGTACATGGCCGCTTGATCCGCAAAAAGAAAAGACAGCCGGTCAGTTTACCGCCGCCGCCTGAGTCGCTGCCGCAGGGGCCGCTGCCGGTTCACGCTTGAGCCGGGTATCGATCCAGCGCAGCAGATCGCCCCACATGGCGCCGCTTTCGGCCTCGGCGATGCGGCTTTCGTGCTTGAGCTCGATGGTCACCACCGGCACGCCGCGCACCAGGCCGCCGTAATTGCCCAGCGAGCCGGGGTAGACACCCAGCTGGTCCAGAAAGAGGCTGCCCAGTTTGCTGGGCGGCTTTTGCGGGCCGTCGAAATCCAGCAGACCGTAGGGCGCGTGCACCGAAACGACCAGGTCGGGGCGAAATTCGCCGATCTGGTCCAGCACCCAGGAGGTTTCGGGCTCGGACGCCGCCGACGGGCCGGGGAAGCGGCGCGGGTCCTTGCGTGTGGTCTTTTCCCAGTAGTGCGCGGCCTTGGCCACCCAGTCTTCGGTGGGGAAGTTGCGGTTCAGATCCACCCCATGCGCGTTGACGCGGGTGGGCGGGCTGTGCAGCAGGCCGTCGGGGTTGACCAGCGGCGCCATGCGCCAGACGATGCCCGGCGCCGGGTGCTCGCGGGCGCGGCGCACCCAGTCGAACACCAGCGTGGACGCTGACATTTCATCGCCATGAATGGCGCCCAGCACCAGCACGCGCAGTGGCCGGGTGCCCGATGTGGCCGGAATGTCGGTGTACCACAGCGAGCGGCCCTGCACGGAGCGCCCCTTCCCGGGCACGTAGCGGCCCTCCTGGCAGCGCTGCTGCGGCGTGCCGGGCAGGCGTGGCACGATTTCTTCGCACCAGGCGTCACGGGCGCGCGCGATGCTGGGGCTGTCCGGATCGTCCTGGGCGACAGGCGCTGACGGTGGCACAGGCACAACGGGGTCTGGCGCAGGCGCTGTCCCGGGCGACGGGTAGGCCGGGCCGCTCTGCGCCAGCGTGGGCGCAGCCGCAACCGCCTGGGGCGCAGGACCGGCCAGACGCCAGAAGGCCCAGCCCACAAGAAGGATTGCCCCCGCAACCGGGAGCCATTTTTTGATGCGCACGCGTCTCTTTGCCGAATCACGGAAACCGGCGCGGGGCCGGCACAGAAGTGCTGCAGATTTTAAGGGCGCGCGCTGGCAAGACCCGCATTCGGGGGTCGGTTTTTGCCGCGCGGGCTTGGGGCGCGTGGCAAAAAAGGGCAAAATAGCACTGCAATCTTGATTGACCAAGCTTTGCCCTGCTTTTCCTCCCTGAGCAGGCATGCGACGTGATCGCATGTTCATGCCCCAGCTTAGGCTGGGGTTTTTTATTTTTGCCCGCTCTTCCCTCTTCTTCCACTTCAGGATCGCGCCCGCGCCATGGACATTGCCTACCTGTCGGTCAAAACGCTGCACATCATCTTCGTAGCGGCCTGGTTTGCCGGGCTGTTTTACCTGCCGCGCCTTCTGGTCAATCTGGCCATGGTGCCCGACGACAGCCACGCCGAGCGCGAGCGTCTGCTGCTGATGGCGGGCAAGCTGCACCGTTTTTCGCACATGTTGATGGGTGCGGCGATCGTTTTTGGCCTGGTGCTGTGGCTGCACTTTGGCATCGGCCAGGGCAAGGGCTGGGTCCACGCCAAGCTGGTGCTGGTGGTTCTGGCCATCATTTACCAGATGGCGTGCAAGCGCCTGCTGGCCGGTTTCGAGGCACGCACCAACACGCGCAGCCACGGCTGGTACCGCGTGTTCAACGAAGTCGCCATCGTGCTGTTTGCCGCGATTGTGGCGCTGGCGGTGTTCAAGCCCTTCTGAACTCTTACAATCCCGCGATGAATTATTTCGAGCGCCACATCTTCTTCTGCACCAACCAGCGCGATAACGGCGAGCGCGCCTGCGCCCAGTTCGACGCCAACGCCCTGCTGGAAACCTGCAAGGTGGCGGTCAAAACGGGCGACCTGGCCGGGCCGGGCAAAGTCCGTGTGAGCAAGGCCGGCTGCCTGGGCCGCTGCGCGGGCGGGCCGGTGGCCGTGGTCTACCCCGAAAGCACCTGGTACAGCTTTGTCGACCGCGACGACGTGCTGGAGGTGGTCGAAGAGCACCTGCGCCACGGCCGCGTGGTCGAGCGCCTGGTGCTGCCCGACAGCGTCGGGGTCTGAGGCGCATCGCCCTGTTTTCATGAACAGCCAGACCCAGCTGATCAAACTGACCGGGCCGGCCGGCGTTCTGGCCTGCGCCGTAGACCGCCCGGCCAGCGCCGAACAGGGCCTGGCCCTGCTCTGCCACCCCCACCCGCTGCATGGCGGCACGATGGACAACAAGGTCGTGCAGACGTTGGCGCGCGCCTTCGTGCAGCTGGGCTACCGCTGCGTGCGCTTCAACTTCCGGGGCGTGGGTGAATCGCAGGGCGTGTGGGACGAAGGCCGGGGCGAAATCGACGATGCGCTGGCTGTGCTGGCCGCCTCGCGCGACCCGGCCCGGCCGGACAGCCCGATCATGGTCGCCGGATTCTCGTTTGGCGCTTACGTCGCCAGCCACGTCATGCAGCGCCGCCAGCAGGCGGGCGATGCGCTGCTGCCCGGCGTGCTGGTCGGCACCGCCGTCACGCGCTTTGCGGTCGCCGGTGTACCGCAGGACACCCTGCTGATCCACGGCCAGGCCGACGATGTCGTGCCGCTCGATCCCGTTCTGGCTTTTGCGGGCGAGCACCAGCTGCCCGTCACCGTGATGCCCGGCGCCGGACATTTTTTCCACGGCCAGCTGGCCGCGCTGCGCACCACCATCCAGCAGGGCTGGCTGGGCCGCGTGGCGCTGCGCCAGCTCGCGCCCCGATGACCCTTTCTTAGCCGCTGACTGTGTCCATGAACCGTTCCTCCCTGACCCGAACCACCCTGTCGGCCGCCACGGCCCTGTCGCTGGCGCTCAGTGCGCTGGCCCTGCCCGCAGCCGCCCAGAACATGCCCAAGCCCGCCGGTGCCGCCACGGCGGCGGTGGTGACGGCCACGGGCGTGCCTGCTCCAGCCGTCGCGGCGCCGATCAAGCCGCCCGAAATCGCGGCCAAATCGTATTTCCTGCTGGACGTGTCCAGCAACCAGGTGCTGGCCGATCACAACGCCGACGTCCGGGCCGACCCCGCTTCGCTGACCAAGCTGATGACGGCTTACGTCGTTTTTGACGCCCTCAAGCAGAAGAAAATCAGCCTGGACCAGCGCCTGCCCGTGTCGCAGAAGGCCTGGGACGAGCGCAAATACGGCAGTTCGCTGATGTTCATCGATCCCAAGATGACGCCGACGGTGGACCAGCTGCTCAGCGGCCTGATCATCCAGAGCGGCAATGACGCCGCCGTGGCACTGGCCGAGGGCGTGGCCGGCTCCACCGACGTCTTCGTGCAGATGATGAACGCGCAGGCCAAGGCCTGGGGTCTGGCCAACACCCAGTTCGCCAACCCGACCGGGCTGACGCAGGAAGGCCACTACAGCAGCGCCCGCGACATCGCCACCATCGCCACGCGCATCATCCGCGACTTCCCCGAGTACTACCACTACTACTCGACGCGCGAGTACACCTTCAACAACATCAAGCAGCCCAACCGCAACCAGCTGCTCTACCGCGACCCGACGGTGGACGGCATGAAAACCGGCTACACCAGCGCCGCCGGTTACTGCCTGGTGGCCACGGCCAAGCGCGCCCTGCCCAACGGCAACCGCCGCGTCATGAGCGTGGTCATGGGCACGGCCAGCATGGCCGCGCGCGCCAACGAGGCGCAGAAGCTGCTCAACTGGGGCTACCAGGCCTTTGATTTCGTTCGCCTCTTCGACAAGGACGCGACCATCAGCGTGGCGCCCGTTTGGCAGGGCAAGGACAGCGAAGTCAGCCTTCGCACGCGCGGCGGCTATCCCGTCTACGTCAGCGTGCCGCGCGGTGAGGCGCAGAAGCTCAAATCAGGCATCGAGCGCCTGGATCCGCTGGTCGCGCCGCTGGCCAAGGATCAGAAGGTCGGTCTGCTCAAAGTCACCACCGCCAGCGGCGCGCCCGTGGCGCAGTTCGATCTGGTCACGTCCAATCCCGTAGAGCAGGCCGGACTTTTCGGCCGCCTGTGGGACAGCCTGCGGATGCGTCTGAAATGGTGAGCGAGCCCAATCCCGGCAGCACGCCTTCCCCTGAAACAGGCCCCACCGGCCCCGCGCAGGACAGCCTGATCGAATACCCGTGCGTCTTCCCGATCAAGGTGATGGGCGTGAAGCACGACGATCTAGTCGGCGCTTTGAGCGCCGTGGCGCGCGACACCGATCCCAGCTTCGACCCCAGCACGCTGGAGCTTCGCCCCAGCAGCAAAGGCACCTACCTGGGCGTGACGCTGAACGTGCGCGTCGAAAACCGCGAGCAGCTGGACAACCTGTACCGCACACTGTCCAGCCACCCGCTGGTCCGGGTGGTGCTGTAAGGCCAGCGGCGTGGACGCGGCGCCCGTCAGTCCACCCGTGGCGCCTTGCGCCGTTGTCCGTCATCTGGGCGAGGCCGATTACGCCGCCACCTTCGCCGCCATGGTCGAGTTCACGGCCCAGCGCGGCGCGGACACGCCGGACGAGATCTGGGTCTGCAGCCACCCGCCCGTCTACACCCAGGGCGTGGCGGGCCTGCCCGAACACCTGCTGCGCGACACCGGCATTCCCGTGGTGCGCAGCAACCGGGGCGGGCAGATCACTTACCACGGCCCCGGACAGATCGTCATTTACCCGCTGCTGCACCTGGGGCGGCTGGGTCTCTTTGTGCGCACCTACGTCAAGCGCCTGGAAGAAGCGCTGATCCTGACCTTGGCCGATTTCGGTCTGGCGGGCGAGCGCGCCGCCGGTGCGCCTGGCGTTTACGTGCGCAGCGGGCCGCCGCAGGATTCATTCTCAGCAGAGGCTGGCGCCGCGCCGCTGGCCGGTCTGCAGAAAATCGCCGCGCTGGGCGTCAAGGTGTCGCGCCAGTGCAGCTACCACGGCCTGGCGCTGAACGTCGCCATGGATTTGTCCCCTTTTGACGCCATCAACCCCTGCGGCTACGCCGGGCTGGTGACCACCGACATGGCCCGCCAGGGCGTCCACGCCGACCCGGCGCTGGTGGCGCAGCGTCTGGTCGAGCACCTGATCGCGCAACTGATGCCGCCCAAAACCCCATGCTGATTTTCGCCAACCCTGACCACGCGGCGCACTGTGGCCGTTTCGAGATGTTCCGCGGCCGCCAGGTGCCCTGCCACGAGGTGCCTGCGCGCCTGGACCAGGTGCTGGCCGAGCTGGAACGCCGCCGCTTCTGCGCCCCCGGGGGGCCAGCCGCCCTGCGCGAACCGCTGCCGCTGGAGCGTGCGCTGCTGGAACGCGTCCACGCGCCGCGCTACCTGGATTTTCTGGAAAACGCTTGGGGCGAATGGCTGGCGCTGGACCCGGCCAACGCCGCACTGGACGCCCTGCCCTCGGTCTGGCCGGTGCGCGGCTTTCGCAGCGACATTGCGCCGCAGAACTTCGCCGCGCGCATGGGTCTGTTCTCGTTTGATTCGGGCAGCCCGCTCACCGCAGGCACCTGGCGTGCCGCCTGGCAGGGTGCGGCCTGCGCCGCCAGCGCCGCGCAGGCGCTGCTGGGCGGTCCAACCGAAGATCGCCCCACCGCCACTCTGGCGCTGACGCGACCGCCCGGCCACCACGCCGGCCCCGACTTTTTCGGCGGTTACTGCTTCATCAACAACGCCGCCGTCGCCGCCGAAGCGCTGCTGGCGCAGGGCGCGCGCCGCGTCGCCATCCTGGACGTCGATTACCACCACGGCAACGGCACGCAGACGATTTTCGAAGCGCGCGCTGACATCCTCACCGTGTCACTGCACGGCGATCCGCGCACCGAATACCCCTTCTACCTGGGCCACGCCGACGAGCGTGGCACCGGCGCGGGTGAAGGCTTCAACCTGAACCTGCCGCTGCCCGCTGGCACCGGCTTTGACGCCTGGCGCCGTGCCCTGCACAGTGGCCTGCAGCGCGTCAGCGACCACGGCGCCGATGCGGTCATCGTGGCTTTGGGTGTGGACACCTTTGCGGGCGACCCAATCTCGCGCTTTGGCCTGGCGAGCCAGGATTACCTCACCCTCGGTGCCGACCTCGCCGGGCTGGGCCTGCCGCTGCTGTTCACGCTGGAGGGTGGCTACGCCGTCGCCGACATGGGCGTGAATGTGGTGAATGTGCTGGAAGGGGTGATGATCGCTGTGGCCTGAGCCCCTTCAGCGCTCACGCATAGGCATACGGCCCGCCCGCCGCCAGCGCCCGCTGCCAGGCGGGGCGGGCGTGGATGCGCGCCACGTAGTCGCGGATGGCCGGGTAGGGCGTCATGTCGGCGCGGCTGGCGGCGGCTTCCAGCGGGAAGCTCATCTGCACATCGGCGCCGGTGGGGTGATCGCCCGCCAGCCACTCGCGCCCGGCCAGCTCGTCGTTGACGTACTGCAGGTGGGTGCGCGTCTGCGGCCCGATGAAGGATTGCGTCACCTTGGCCACGATGCCTTTGGCGATGGGCCGGGCAAAAAACGGCATCGGCGCCTTGGCCACCTGGCCAAACACCAGGCCCAGCAGCAGCGGCGGCATGAGCGAGCCCTCAGCGTAATGCAGCCAGAATCGGTAGCGATCGAAATCGGGCGTCCCCGGCGCCGGTCGCCACAGCGGGTGTCCGCCCGGGCCACTGCGGTCGTAGTGATCCAGCAGGTATTCGACGATGTGGCCCGATTCGGCGATGACGGCGCCGCCCCGGTCCTCGTCCTGCAGCAGCGGCGATTTGCCCAAGGGATGAATCTGGCGCAGCCCTTCGGGCGCCAGCATCGTGGCGCTGTCGCGCGCCCAGGGCTGGATGCGGTAAGGCAGGCCCAGTTCTTCCAGCAGCCACAGGATGCGCTGCGAGCGCGAATTGTTCAGATGATGCAGCACCAGCATGACGTCCCTCCGGAAGGGTTGATTCGGAGGCGTCAGCGTAGCAGAGCGCGCCGGGCCGCTAAACTGCCCGGCCATGAGCCCTCTGCTTCTGCTGCCGGATTTCCTGCTGATCGCCCTGGGCTGCGCCCTGTGCCGGGGCACGGCGCTGAACCGCCCGGTGTGGGAAGGCGTCGAGCGTCTGGTGTATTTCGTGCTCTTCCCGGCGCTGCTGTTCCGCGCCAGCGCCACGGCGCAGATCAGCGCCTCGGACGCCCTGCACCTGGGCGGCGCGGGTCTGGGCCTGAGCACGCTGGGGGTTCTGGCGGCCTACAGCCTGAAGCGCTGGCCCGGCGTGGATGCCACGCTGCACGCCAGCGGCGCGCAGTGCGCCTTTCGCTTCAACAGCTATGTGGCGCTGGCGCTGGCCGACCGCATTTCGGGCACCGACGGCGTCGCCTGGACCGCGCTGCTGCTGGCGCTGTGCGTGCCGTTCTGCAACATCGCCGCTGTCTGGCCGCTGGCGCGGCACAGCGGGCAGAACTTCGCCCGCGAGCTGCTGCGCAATCCGCTGATCATCGGGACGCTGTCCGGGCTGCTGGTCAACGTGCTGGGCTGGCCGCTGCCGGGTCTGGCCGACATCACCCTGCAGCGCCTGGGCCAGGCCGCCGTACCGCTGGGCCTGATGGCCGTGGGTGCGGGCCTGCGCTTTGGCGCGCTGCGCGAAGGCTGGCCGCTGGCCGCCGCTTTTATGGGCATCCGCCACCTGCTGCTGCCGCTGGCGGCCATCGCCTGGGGCCTGATCGCCGGTCTGCCGCCGGGCCAGCAGGCCATGCTGGTGTGTTTCGCCGCGCTGCCCACGGCCAGCAGCGCTTTCGTGCTGGCCACGCGCATGGGCGGCAACGGGCCGTTCGTGGCGGGGCTGATCACGCTGTCCACGCTGCTGGCCCTGCCCGGCGTGCCACTGGCGCTGTGGGCGCTGTCACACGTCTCGCGTCTGATGGGTGCCTGACGGGCGCACGACGGGCGCGCACTGAACTTCACCCCAAAAGAGGCCTGATATGGATCGCCGACGCTTTCTTCAATCGTCCAGCCTGATCGCCGCAGCCACCGCGGCGGCGACGTTGCAGCCGACGGCGTGGGCCGCAGCAGCCCAGGTGCCCGCCTTGCCCATCCCGCCCCGGCTGGTTGCGGATGCGCAGGGCCGCGTCGTGCTGACCGCGCAAACGGGCACGTCGCGCCTGCGTGGCGCCCGCGCCACCGCCACCTGGGGCTTCAATGGCGCGCTGCTGGGCCCGGCGCTGGTGCTGCCGCGCGGCAAGCCGGTCACGGTCGAGGTGCGAAACCGGCTGCCGCAGCCCACCTCGCTGCACTGGCACGGCCTGCTGATTCCGGGCCGTGCCGATGGCGGGCCGGAATCGCCCATCGCGCCCGGGCAATCCTGGACGGCGCAGCTGCAGACCGATCAGCCCGCCGCCACGGCCTGGTACCACCCGCACCCGCACCACACCAGCGGCTTGCACGTCGCCATGGGGCTGGCCGGGCTGATCCTGATCGACGATCCGGACAGCGCCATCGCGGCCCTGCCGCAGCGCTGGGGCGTGGACGACATCCCCCTGGTGCTGCAGGACAAGCGCCTGAACGCCTCGGGCCAGATCGATTACCAGCTCGACGCCATGACCGCCGCCGTGGGCTGGTTTGGCGATCTGATGCTGACCAACGGCGTCGCTGCGCCGCAGCACCGCGCGCCCAGAGGCTGGCTGCGCCTGCGCCTGCTCAACGGCTGCAACGCCCGCACGCTGAATCTGGCCACCAGCGATGGCCGCACGCTGTACGTCATCGCCAGCGACGGCGGCTTTCTGGCCGAACCGGTGGCACTGAAGACGCTGGAGATACTCCCCGGCGAGCGCTTCGAGGTCATGGTCGATGCGCGCAGCGGCACGCCGTTTGATCTGCAGACGCGGCCCGTGATGCAAATGGGCATGACACTGCCGCCTTTTGATGCGCCCGTCACGCTGCTGCGCGTGCAGCCCGCTGGCGACGCGGGTCCGGGCCGCCTGCCCGACCGTCTGGCCACGCTGCCCGCCCTGCCCGGCGCCAGTGCCCTGAAAACGCTGACGCAGCGCCGCCTGGCGCTGTCCATGAACCCGATGCTGGACGCGCAGGGCATGCAGGCGCTGATGGCGCGCTACGGCATGCAAGCCATGGCCGGGATGCCCATGGATCACAGCAGTGGACATGGCGAACACGGCGCCATGAAGCTCGATCTGCACAGCGCCAATCTCATCAACGGCCAGGCGTTTGATGCGGCCCGGCCGCTGTTTGACGCCCGCGTGGGCCAGCCGGAACGCTGGACGATCACCGGCGCGGGCGACATGATGCGCCACCCTTTTCACATCCACGGCACGCAGTTCCGCATCCTGTCCGAAAACGGCCGCGCGCCCGCCGCACACCGCTGCGGCTGGAAAGACACCGTGCACGTCGAGAACGCAACCAGCGAAGTGCTGGTCCGCTTCACCCGCACGGCCGATCGCGCCAAGCCGTATATGGCGCACTGTCACGTGCTGGAGCACGAAGATACCGGCATGATGGCGGCTTTTACCGTCAGCGCCTGAAACCCATGGACAGCACGCCCACCCCTGCCCTGCGCATCGCCCTGCCCGCGCAGTGGCATTTCCGCACCGAACTGCCGCTCTACATTGAGCACGTCAACCACGGCCAGCACCTGGACAACGCGCGCCTGATCGGCCTTGTGGGCGAGGCGCGCGTGCGCCTGCTCCGGCACTGGGGCTACAGCGAAACGGATGTCGAAGGCGTGGGCATCGTCGTGCGCGACGTGGCGGCGCAGTACCGCGCCGAGGCCTTTTACGGCGACACGCTGTCTGTCGCCCTGGCCGTCGGCGCCCTGCGTCCGCACGGTTTTGATCTGGTCTGGCAGGTCAGTGCGCTGGCCACGCCCGAGCGACCCCAGACGCGCGAAATCGCCCGCGGCCGTCACGGCATTGTCTTTTTCGACTACGCCACACGCAGCAAGGCCAGGGTGCCGCACGCGTTTGCGGAGCGGGTGGCGGCCTTGCGGGAGGGCGATCAGCGCAGCCATCCACAAAAGCGCAGCGTATTGACAGTGCTGGCCATGCCAGGCGGGGAGAACATCGAATTCGATCCGCCCAAGCTGCAACTGGTCTCGCGCCCCGCTGATTTTTCGTGATGTTCATCCTGGACACCAACGTCGTATCAGAGCTGCGCAAAGCGGGCACGGCACGGATGCATCCGCAGGTTCAGGCGTGGGCGGACGGCGTGGATGCGGGCGATCTGTTTCTGTCCGCCATCACGGTCATGGAGCTGGAGCTGGGCATCCTGCAGCTCCAGCGCCGCGACAGGACGCAAGGCGATCTGCTGCGCGAGTGGCTGAGCGAGCGCGTTCTGCCCGAGTTTGGGCAGCGCATCCTGCCCGTCGATACCGCCGTGGCCCAGCGCTGTGCCCGGCTGCATGTCCCCGACCCCCGCGCCGAACGCGATGCCCTGATCGCCGCCACCGCACTGGTGCATGGCATGACAGTGGCGACCCGCAACGTGAACGATTTCAGACCGACCAGCGTGCAGCTCGTCTGCCCGTGGGATATTCCCGGCTGAGCCCGGCGCCCCTCACAACGCAATCAGCCCCACCGCCACAGCCGCCAGCGCCATGCCGGCCGCCTGCACGCGCCCGACGCGCTCGCCCAGCAGCAAGATGGCCAGGGCCACCGTCGCGACCGGGTAGAGCGAGGTGATGACGCTGGTGGTCGACAGCGCACCCAGCCCCAGGGCGTAGTAAACGCAGGCGTTGGCCAGCCCGTCCAGCACGCCGACCCATGCGCCCAGGCGCAACAGATCTCCGCCAGACTGCTTCGGGCGGGCCAACTGGGCCAACTGTGCCGACCGGGCCAGCGAGACGCAGCGGCGACGAACGATCCAGAACAGCAGCACCGCCCCCGTCGCCGTGCCCCGCGCGGCCAGCATGGGCCACAGACCGCCGCCCGCCGGGATGCGGTGGATGAGGAAAAAGCTCAGCGCAAACGCGCTCCCGGCCACGCAGGCCAGGCCCAGCACGGCGGGCGTCAGGCGCGGTGCGTCAGCGCAGACAGTGGTCGCCCGTTTGGGCGGCAGGCTGACCAGCACGATGGCCCCGAGCGCCAGCGCCACGCCCAGCAGCGCCAAAGCCGTGAGTGTCTCGCCCGCCAGCAGGCCCAGTCCCACCGGAATCGCCGCCGCCAGAACCGCCGTCACCGGCGACACCACGCTCATCGGGCCCTGCGCCAGCGCCGCGTAGAAAAACCCGATAGCCAGCGCCATCGACGCACCCGACAGCGCACCATAGAGCAGCGCCTCCGACGTCGGCTCACCGCCCAGCCACGGCGCAGCCAGCAGCAGGGCCAGCGCGGACACGGGGTAAGCCACCAGAATCACGTGCAGCACCGGATGACGGCGGCTGGCCAGGCCGCCCAGATAATCGCTGACGCCATAGGCCAGCGCGGCCACCAGGGCGAGGATGAGATTCACGGGGGCGGTCTCCGGGAAAGTGTCGTTGGGAACAGGTGCTGGATGCGGATCAAATGCGCCACAAAAAAACCCCGCCAGTCTCCCGGCGGGGTTTTTGAGCAGAGCCTGTCAGGCCGCCAGGATCACTCCTGGGCGGTGTCGCTGACCCCTTCTGCGGGGGCACCAGCGGCCAGGATTTCCTGTTCGGCGTCCACGCGGGCCAAGGCTTCCTGCGCTTCACGCAGGTCGTTGGCACGGCGCTCTTCGTCGTCCAGCTTGTCCTTGACCTTGCGCGCCTCGTGGAAGGCCAGGCCCGTTCCGGCGGGGATCAGGCGGCCGACGATGACGTTTTCCTTCAGGCCGCGCAGCTCGTCGCGCTTGCCCATGATGGCCGCCTCGGTGAGCACGCGGGTGGTTTCCTGGAAGGACGCCGCCGAGATGAAGCTGTCGGTGGACAGCGACGCCTTGGTGATGCCCAGCAGCACGTCGGCGTAGGTGGCCACCAGCTTGCCCTTGCGGGACAGGTCTTCGTTGGTCATCAGCAGTTCGGAACGCTCGATCTGTTCGCCGGTGATGTAGTTGCTGTCGCCCGGGTTGACGATCTGCACGCGGCGCAGCATCTGGCGAACGATCACCTCGATGTGCTTGTCGTTGATCTTCACACCCTGCAGGCGGTACACGTCCTGCACTTCATCGACGATGTAGCGCGCCAGTTCCTCGACACCCAGCAGGCGCAGGATGTCCTGCGGATCGGCCGGACCATCGACGATGTGCTCGCCCTTGTTCACCACCTGGCCTTCGTGCACCAGGATGTTCTTTTCCTTGGGCACCAGTTCCTCGTGGACCGTGCCTTCCGGACTGGTGATCTGCAGGCGCACCTTGCCTTTGGTTTCCTTGCCAAAAGAGACCGTGCCGGTCTGCTCGGCCAGGATGCCCTTGTCCTTGGGCGAACGGGCTTCGAACAGCTCGGCCACACGCGGCAGACCGCCGGTGATGTCGCGCGTCTTCTGACCTTCCATGGGGATGCGGGCCAGCACTTCACCGGGCAGCAGATCCTGTCCGTCGCGGACCTGGATCAGCGCGCCCACCGGGAAGCCGATCGTCACCGAGTGGTCGGTGCCGGGGATCTTCACCTCGTTGCCTGCCTCGTCCAGCAGCTTGACCTGCGGACGAACCACCTTGGCCGAACCACGGCGCTTCGGATCGATCACCACCAGCGTGGACAGGCCGGTCAGCTCGTCCACCTGCTTGGCCACGGTCACGCCCTCTTCCACGTTCTCGAAACGCGCCTTGCCAGCGAATTCCGTGATGATGGGGCGAGTCAGCGGATCCCAGTTGGCCAGCACCTTGCCGGCCTTGATGGTCTCGTCCGGGCGGATGTTCAGCAGGGCGCCGTAAGGCACCTTGTGACGCTCGCGCTCGCGACCGTGCGGGTCGGTAATGACGATTTCGCCCGAGCGCGAAATGACGACCAGCTCGTTCTTGCCGTTGGTGACGTAGCGCATCGTGGCGTTGAAGCCGATGATGCCGTCCGATTTGGCTTCGACGCTGGAGGCCACCGCCGCGCGCGAGGCCGCGCCGCCGATGTGGAAAGTCCGCATCGTCAGCTGCGTGCCCGGCTCGCCGATGGACTGCGCGGCGATCACGCCGACCGCCTCACCGCCGTTGACCAGGCCGCCCCGGCCCAGATCGCGGCCATAGCACTTGGCGCACAGGCCGTAGCGCGTGTCGCAGGTCAGGGGCGTGCGCACCTTGACTTCGTCCACGCCAGCGGCTTCCAGCACGTCCAGCACGTCCTCGTCCAGCATCACACCGGCGTTAACCAGCAGCTCCTGCGTTTCGGGGTTGAGCACTTCCGTCGCGGTGACACGGCCCAGGATGCGGTCGCGCAGCGATTCGATGACGTCGCCGCCCTCGACCAGCGCGCGCATGGCAAAGCCGTTGGACGTGCCGCAATCCTGTTCGGTCACGACCAGATCCTGCGTCACATCGACCAGACGGCGCGTCAGGTAGCCCGAGTTCGCGGTCTTCAGCGCCGTATCCGCAAGGCCCTTGCGGGCGCCGTGGGTGGAGATGAAGTACTGCAGCACGTTCAGGCCTTCACGGAAGTTGGCCGTGATGGGCGTCTCGATGATGGAGCCGTCGGGCTTGGCCATCAGGCCCCGCATCCCGGCCAGCTGGCGGATCTGCGCGGCCGACCCGCGCGCGCCCGAGTCCGCCATCATGTAGATCGAGTTGAACGATTCCTGATCCACCTCGTTGCCGTGGCGGTCGATGACCTTCTGCTTGGCCAGCTGGCTCATCATGACCTTGCCGACCTCGTCACCGGTCTTGCCCCAGATGTCCACGACCTTGTTGTAGCGCTCGCCCGCGGTCACGAGACCGGATGTGTACTGCTTCTCGATCTCCTTGACCTCGGCTTCAGCGCGCTCGATCAGGGCCTGCTTCTGCGGCGGAACCAGCATGTCGTCGATGGCGATCGAAATGCCGGCGCGCGTCGCCAGACGGAAACCGCTTTGCAGCAGCTTGTCGGCCAGCACCACGGTTTCTTTCAGGCCGCACTTGCGGAAGGAGGCGTTGATCAGGCGCGATATTTCTTTCTTCTTCAGCGCCTTGTTGATGTTGGCGAAAGGCAGACCCTTGGGCAGGATTTCGGAGAGCAGCGCGCGGCCCACGGTCGTGGAAACCAGCTTGGTCTCGGGCACGAACTCGTTGCTGTCACGGCTGCGCACCCACTCGGTCAGGCGCACGTTGATGCGCGCGGTGACCTCGATCACGCCGTTGGCCAGAGCGCGGTCGACTTCCCCGATGTCGGAGAAAATCATGCCCTCGCCCTTGCCGTTGATGCGCTCGCGGGTGGCGTAATACAGGCCCAGCACCACGTCCTGCGACGGCACGATGGAGGGCTCGCCCGAGGCCGGGAACAGCACGTTGTTGGACGCCAGCATCAGCGCGCGGGCCTCCATCTGCGCCTCGATGGACAGCGGCACGTGAACGGCCATCTGGTCACCGTCAAAGTCGGCGTTGAAGGCCGAGCAGACCAGCGGGTGCAGCTGGATGGCCTTGCCTTCGATCAGCACGGGCTCAAACGCCTGGATACCCAGGCGGTGCAGCGTCGGCGCGCGGTTGAGCATGATGGGGTGCTCTTTGATCACCTCTTCCAGGATGTCCCAGACCACCGGCGTGCCGGATTCGACTTCCTTCTTGGCCGCCTTGATGGTGGTGGCCACGCCCATGGCTTCCAGGCGCGAGAAGATGAACGGCTTGAACAGCTCCAGCGCCATCAGCTTGGGCAGACCGCACTGGTGCAGCTTGAGCGTCGGACCCACGGTAATCACCGAACGGCCCGAGTAATCGACGCGCTTGCCCAGCAGGTTCTGGCGGAAACGGCCGCCCTTGCCCTTGATCATGTCGGCCAGCGACTTCAGCGCACGCTTGTTGGCGCCCGTCATGGCCTTGCCCCGGCGGCCGTTGTCCAGCAGCGAGTCAACGGCTTCCTGCAGCATGCGCTTTTCGTTGCGCACGATGATCTCGGGCGCCTTCAGCTCCAGCAGGCGGGCCAGGCGGTTGTTGCGGTTGATGACGCGGCGGTACAGGTCGTTCAGATCAGACGTCGCAAAGCGGCCCCCGTCCAGCGGCACGAGCGGACGCAGGTCGGGCGGCAGCACGGGCAGCACGTCCATGACCATCCACTGCGGCTTGATGCCGGATTTCTTGAAGGCTTCCATCACCTTGAGGCGCTTGGAATTCTTCTTGACCTTCAGTTCCGAGCCGGTCATGTCGCCGCGCAGGCGCTCGATCTCGGTGTCGAGATCGATGTCGGCCAGCAGCTTCTGGATGCCTTCGGCGCCCATCATGGCGATGAACTCGTCGCCGTACTCTTCGACCTTGGCCTCGTACTCGTCCTCGGACATGATGCTGAACTTCTTCAGCGGCGTCATGCCGGGATCGACCACCACATAGGCTTCAAAGTAAAGCACGCGTTCGATGTCGCGCAGCGTCATGTCGAGCACGAGACCCAGACGGCTGGGCAGCGACTTCAGGAACCAGATGTGCGCGCACGGCGCCGCCAGGTCGATGTGACCCATGCGGTCGCGGCGCACATTGGCCTGCGTGACTTCCACGCCGCACTTCTCGCAGATCACGCCCTTGTGCTTGAGGCGCTTGTACTTGCCGCACAGGCACTCGAAATCCTTGATCGGGCCGAAAATCTTGGCGCAGAACAGGCCGTCGCGCTCGGGCTTGAAGGTGCGGTAGTTGATCGTTTCGGGTTTTTTGACTTCGCCAAACGACCACGACCGGATTTTCTCCGGTGAGGCCAGGCCAATGCGGATGGCATCGAAATGCTCTTCGTCCGGGGTCAGCTGCTTGAACAGGTCCAGTAGGCCTCTCATGCTTCTCTCCTGAAAAATTGAATCGGATGACGCAGCATCACGCGTTGTTCTTGACGAGTTCGATGTCCAGGCCCAGGGAACGGATTTCCTTGATCAGCACATTGAACGACTCGGGCATGCCCGCGTGGATGGCGTGTTCGCCCTTGACGATGTTCTCGTACACCTTGGTGCGGCCGTTGACGTCGTCGGACTTGACGGTGAGCATTTCCTGCAGCACGTAGGACGCGCCATAGGCTTCCAGCGCCCACACTTCCATCTCGCCGAAACGCTGGCCGCCGAACTGCGCCTTGCCGCCCAGCGGCTGCTGGGTCACCAGGCTGTACGGGCCGGTCGAGCGCGCGTGCATCTTGTCGTCCACCAGGTGGTGCAGCTTGAGCACATGCATGTAGCCGACAGTGACCGGGCGCTCGAACTGCTCGCCAGTGCGGCCGTCGCACAGCCAGGCCTGGGTGCGCGTGTCAGTCAGGCCCTTCAGTTTGGCGATCTCGTCCGGGTAGGCCAGCTTGAGCATGCCGCGGATCTCGGCCTCGGAAGCGCCATCGAACACCGGCGTCGCGAACGGCACGCCGTTCTGCAGGTTGGTCGCCATTTCGACGACTTCCCTGTCGGTCAGCTGGGCGATGTCCTCGGCCTTGCCACCGCTGCGGTTGTACAGCTCGTCGAAGAACTTGCGCAGCTCGGCCACGCGCGTCTGCTCCTGCTGCAGCATGGTGTTGATGCGCTGGCCGATGCCCTTGCCAGCCCAGCCCAGGTGAACTTCCATCACCTGCCCGACGTTCATGCGCGAAGGCACACCCAGCGGATTGAGCACGATGTCCACCGGCGTGCCGTCGGCCATGTAAGGCATGTCTTCCAGCGGCGTGATCTTGGAGACCACACCCTTGTTGCCGTGACGGCCGGCCATCTTGTCGCCGGGCTGCAACCGGCGCTTGACGGCCAGGTAGACCTTGACCATTTTGAGCACGCCCGCCGGCAGCTCGTCGCCCTGCGTCAGCTTGGTGCGCTTTTCTTCAAAAGCGACATCGAAACCATGGCGCGTCTGTTTGAGCGCGTTCTTGGCACTTTCCAGCTGGTTGGCGACTTCCTCTTCCGCCGGGCGGATGTCGAACCAGTGGTGACGGTCCATGCTGCCCAGGTAATCGGCCGTGATGGCCGTGCCCTTGGTCAGCTTGTTGGGGCCCCCGTTGGCGATCTTGCCCAGGAGCAGCTTCTCGATACGCTCGAAGGCATCGGCTTCCACGATGCGCATCTGGTCGTTCAGGTCCAGCCGGTAGCGCTTCAGCTCGTCATCGATGATCTGCTGGGCGCGCTTGTCGCGATCGATGCCTTCGCGGGTGAAGACCTGCACGTCGATGACGGTCCCCTGCGTGCCCTGGTCCACGCGCAGCGACGTGTCTTTCACGTCGGAGGCCTTCTCGCCAAAGATGGCGCGCAGCAGCTTTTCTTCCGGCGTCAGGCTGGTTTCGCCCTTGGGCGTGACTTTGCCGACCAGCACGTCGCCGGGGTTGACTTCAGCACCGATAAAGACGATGCCCGACTCGTCCAGGCGGCTGAGCTGGTGCTCGGACAGGTTGGGGATGTCGCGGGTGATTTCCTCGCTGCCCAGCTTGGTGTCGCGGGCCATGACCACCAGTTCCTCGATGTGGATCGAGGTGTAGCGGTCTTCGGCGACGACGCGCTCGCTGATCAGGATCGAGTCTTCGAAGTTGTAGCCGTTCCAGGGCATGAAGGCGACCAGCATGTTCTGGCCCAGCGCCAGTTCGCCCAGGTCGGTCGAGGCGCCATCAGCGATGATGTCCTCGGCCTGCACCCGGTCACCGCGACGCACAATGGCGCGCTGGTGGATGTTGGTGTTCTGGTTGGAGCGGTGGTACTTGATCAGGTTGTAGATGTCCACGCCGACTTCGCCAGCGACGGTTTCATCGTCGTTCACGCGGATCACGATGCGGTTGGTGTCGACGTAATCGACAAAACCGCCCCGGCGCGCCGTGACCACAGTGCCGCTGTCCTTGGCCGCCACGCGCTCGACGCCCGTGCCGACCAGCGCCTTTTCGGGGCGCAGCGTGGGCACAGCCTGGCGCTGCATGTTGGCACCCATCAGTGCGCGGTTCGCGTCATCGTGCTCCAGGAAGGGCACGAGCGAGGCCGCCACCGACACGATCTGCGTCGGCGCCACGTCGATGTACTCGATGCGGTCGGGCGTGGTCAGCACCGGCTCGCCGTTCTCGCGAGCCGAGACCAGCTCATCGATCAGGCGGCCGTCTTCGCTCAGGGCCGCGTTGGCCTGGGCGATGACGAAGTGACCTTCCTTGATGGCCGACAGATAGTCGATCTGGTCGGTGACCTTGCTGTCGATCACGCGGCGGTAGGGCGTTTCCAGGAAGCCGTAATCGTTCAGGCGGGCGTAGAGCGCCAGCGAGTTGATCAGGCCGATGTTCGGGCCTTCCGGCGTTTCGATGGGGCAGACGCGGCCGTAGTGCGTGGGGTGCACGTCGCGGACTTCGAAGCCCGCGCGCTCGCGCGTCAGACCGCCCGGGCCCAGAGCCGAGACGCGGCGCTTGTGCGTGATCTCGGACAGCGGGTTGGTCTGGTCCATGAACTGCGACAGCTGGCTGGCACCGAAGAACTCCTTGAGCGCCGCAGAAATCGGCTTGGAGTTGATCAGGTCGTGCGGCATCAGGGCTTCGGTTTCGGCCTGGCCCAGACGCTCTTTCACGGCCTTCTCGATGCGCGCCAGGCCACTGCGATACTGGTTTTCGGCCAGTTCGCCCACGCAGCGCACGCGGCGGTTGCCCAGGTGGTCGATGTCATCGACCTGGCCCTTGCCGTTGCGCAGATCCACCAGGATCTTGACGACGGCCAGGATGTCCTCGTTGGACAGCGTCATGGCGCCCTCAGAGCCCTCACGGCCGATGCGCGCATTGAACTTCATGCGGCCCACACGGCTGAGGTCGTAGGTGTCTTCGCTGTAGAACAGGCGGTTGAAGAGCAGCTCGACGGCGTCTTCCGTCGGCGGCTCGCCGGGGCGCATCATGCGGTAGATGGCGATGCGTGCGGCCATCTGGTCGGCGGTGTCATCGGCGGCCAGCGTCTGGCTGATGTAGGCGCCACGGTCAAGTTCGTTGGTGTAGAGGCACTCCAGCGTGGTGATTCCCGCGTCGCGCAGCTTCTGCGCCAGCGCTTCGGTCAGCTCTTCGTTGGCGCGGGCGACGACTTCGCCCGTGCTGCGGTCGACCACATCACGGGCCAGAATGCGGCCCAGGACAAAGTCTTCCGGCACCGAAATCTGCGAGATGCCCGCCTGCTCCATCTGGCGGATGTGGCGTGCGGTGATTCGCTTTTCCTTCTCGACAATGATTTCGCTGTCCTTGCCGACGATGTCAAAGCGGGCGATTTCACCCTTGAGGCGGTCGGCCACGAAATCCATGCGCGCGCCAGTGTCTTCCAGCGTGAAACGGTCGAAATCGAAGAAGGTGGACAGGATGTCTTCGTTGCCCATGCCGATGGCCTTGAGCAGCGTGGTCACCGGCATCTTGCGGCGGCGGTCGACGCGGAAGTAGAGGAAATCTTTCGGATCGAACTCGAAATCCAGCCACGAACCGCGGTAAGGAATGATGCGCGCGCCAAACAGCAGCTTGCCGCTGGAGTGCGTCTTGCCTTTGTCGTGCTCGAAGAACACGCCGGGGCTGCGGTGCAGCTGCGACACGATCACACGCTCGGTGCCGTTGATGATGAAGGAACCAAAGTCAGTCATCAGGGGCACCTCGCCCATGTAGACCTCTTGTTCCTTGATTTCCTTGACGGTTTTGGCCTGTGGGCTTTCGCGGTCGTAGATCACCATGCGCAGGCGGGCGCGTACCGCCGAGCCGAACGTCAGACCCCGGATCTGGCACTCGCGCGTGTCAAAAGCGGGCTTGCCCAGCGAGTACTCGAGGTACTGCATCTCGACCAGGCCGTTGTGCGACACGATGGGGAAGGCCGACAGGAAAGCGGCCTGCAGGCCTTCCGGCTTGCGCAATTTGGGAGGGGTATCGGCCTGCAGGAAGGCGCGGTAGGCTTCGCGCTGCATCGACAGCAGGTAGGGCACTTCAAGCACGCTGGGGCGCTTGCCGAAATTTTTTCGGATGCGCTTGCGCTCGGTGTAGGAATAGGCAGGAGATTGCGCCATGAGAACTCCGTGTCAGTTGCCGGGTGGCAATTGGGGGCGTCGTTGGCGACTGGACGTGCACGGGGGCGTGCGTCAGCTTGGTACCTGGCCTCTACCAGGTGCTGGCGGACAACCCTGGCCTTGCACCAGAGTTCGACCAAACCGGTTCTTTGCAGTCGGATCAAAGAACAGTTGAAAGACCACCTGATCCAGCTCCGCCTGCAAGGCAGGCTGCCGGATGGGCTTTCAAATGTACTGGAATCGAAGCAGGATGTGGGGCGCGTTAACCGCCAAAACGCCACCAGGCCTGTTTGTGACAGGCCAAGTGGCGAATTATCACACACAAAACAGCGCCGCACTGCACCGGAGCACAGGCGCGGCGACTGCCGCAGGTGTTACTTGAGCTCGACCTTGGCGCCAGCTTCTTCCAGCTTCTTCTTGGCGGCTTCGGCGTCGGCCTTGGGCATGCCTTCCTTGACGGTCTTGGGCGCGCCATCGACGAGGTCCTTGGCTTCTTTCAGGCCCAGACCGGTGATTTCGCGCACGGCCTTGATCACGGAGACTTTCTGTGCGCCAGCTTCGGTCAGAACGACGTCGAAGTCGGTCTTTTCCTCAACGGCAGCAGCAGCGCCACCGCCCGCAGCAGCGGGAGCGGCCATGGCAGCGGCGGACACGCCAAACTTCTCTTCGATGGCTTTCACCAGGTCGTTGAGTTCCATCACGGACATGCTGTCCAGAGCGGTCAAAAAGGCATCTTTATCGAAAGACATGATGTTTCCTTGGGTTTCAGGGGGCGGTCCGGGAAATGTGGACGTGCCCCAAAGAGAAAAATGAAATCAGGCGGCAGCCTGTTCGCGTTGCTCGGCCACGGCCGCCAGCACGCGCGCCATGCGCGAAACGGGCGACTGCATCAGACCCAGCAGCTGGGCCAGCAGCACTTCCTTGCTCGGGATGGCAGCCAGCGCTTTCACGCCATCCGCATCCAGGGCCTTGCCCGCGTACGAGCCGCCCGTGATCACCAGCTTGCTGTTGGTCTTGGCGAAATCCGCCATGACCTTGGCCGCGGCCACGGGGTCCTGCGAAAAACCATAAATCAGCGGGCCCACCATTTTGTCCGCCACCCCTTCGAAGGGGGTGCCAGCGACAGCGCGGCGCGCCAAGGTGTTTTTCAGCACGTGAAAGTACACCCCTGCTTCGCGGGCCTGCTTGCGCAGCCCGGTCAGGTTTTCCACAGTGAGGCCACGATATTCGGCCAGAGCCAGTGTCTGCGCCGATTTGGCCTGCTCGACCACTTCGGCGATCACGGCCGCCTTTTCATTGCGATTGAGACTCATGGTCTGCTCCTCACGATGATAGTCACACACAGCCCTGCTTATGCGGGGCTGCACCCTTGCGACGAACTGTGGCCATCACGTGCGCCAGGCTGTGGGGCCTGTCTCTCATGAAACCAGCGGGTTCGCCATCTGCGCTGGGCGGACTTCCTGCGAAGCCCCAATTAAGCTTTTGAAAGACTCCAAAGAGCCTGACGCGAGCCCCAACGGTCTTGGATGACCCCGGTTGCCCGGGCCCACCACTCACGGCCGCTGCGCCGCGAAGCGCAGCAGCCAGTTTTCAACAATCAGGCAGCCGGCTGAAGCGCGATGCTGCTGATGTCCACGCGTACGCCCACGCCCATGGTGGACGACACGGCCACCTTGCGCAGGTACACGCCCTTGCTGGTGGCCGGTTTGGCCTTGGTCAGCGCTTCCATCAAGGCGGCCAGGTTGCCCTGGAGCTTGTCAGCGCTGAACGAGCGACGGCCGATGGTGCTGTGCACGATGCCGGATTTGTCCACACGGAACTGCACCTGACCGGCCTTGGCGTTTTTCACCGCTTGGGCCACGTCCGGGGTCACCGTGCCGACCTTGGGGTTGGGCATCAGGCCGCGCGGCCCCAGGATCTGGCCCAGCGTACCGACAACGCGCATGGCGTCCGGTGCGGCGATGACCACGTCAAAGGGCATGTCGCCCGCCTTGACGCGCTCGGCCAGGTCTTCCATACCGACGATGTCTGCACCAGCGGCTTTGGCTTCGTCCGCCTTGGCGCCTTGAGCGAACACGGCGACGCGCTTGGTTTTGCCGGTGCCGTTGGGCAGCACAACGGCGCCACGCACCACCTGGTCGGATTTCTTGGGGTCGATGCCCAGCTGGATGGCCACGTCGATGGATTCATCGAACTTGGCCGTGGCGCATTCAGCCACCAGACCCAGCGCATCGCCAATGGCGTACAGCTTGGTCGACTCGATCTTGCCCGCGTAGGTTTTCTCGCGTTTGGTCAGCTTGGCCATATCAGAAGCCCTCCACATTGATGCCCATGGAACGGGCCGAACCGGCGATGGTGCGCACGGCGGCGTCCATGTCGGCGGCAGTCAGATCCTTCATCTTGGTCTTGGCGATTTCTTCCACCTGGGCGCGCGTCAGACGGCCGACCTTGTCGGTGTGCGGACGGGCTGAGCCCTTGTCCAGCTTGGCGGCTTTTTTCAGCAGCACGGTCGCCGGGGGCGTCTTGATGACGAAGGTGAAAGATTTATCGGCGAAGGCCGTGATGACCACGGGCAGCTTCAGTCCGGGCTCGACGCCCTGGGTCTGCGCGTTGAACGCCTTGCAGAACTCCATGATGTTGAGGCCGCGCTGACCCAGTGCCGGGCCGACGGGGGGAGAGGGGTTGGCTTTGCCTGCAGGAATCTGCAGCTTGATGAAGCCGACAATTTTCTTGGCCATGTGTACTCCTGTCGAGTCTTAACGCTGTCGCCCGAAAGCGGATCAGCTCCTCGTCCTGTGGCCTCGGACCGGCGCACAGGCACCGGCAGCGGAACACCTGACGCCGGGCCACCCCGCGTCAGGCTGCAAAACTCAAACTTTTTCGACCTGGCCGAAATCCAGCTCGACCGGCGTGGCACGGCCAAAAATGGTCACGGCCACACGCACCTTGGATTTCTCGTAGTTGACATCCTCGACCGTGCCATTGAAATCGGCAAACGGACCTTCCTTGACGCGGACCACTTCGCCCGTCGTCCACTCGACCTTGGGACGCGGCTTCTCGGCGCCCTCCTGCATCTGGTTGACGATCTTGTTGACTTCGGCCTGCGAGATCGGCGCCGGACGGTTGCGCACACCACCGACAAAACCGGTGACCTTGCTGGTGTTTTTCACGAGGTGCCAGGAATCATCATCCATATGCATCTCGACCAGTACGTAGCCCGGGAAGAAGCGGCGCTCGGTGACCGATTTCTTGCCGTTTTTCAGCTCGACCACTTCTTCGGTCGGCACCAGGATGCGGCCGAAGCGGTCCTGCATGCCCGCGCGCTCGATGCGCTCGCGCAGGTTGCGCTCGACGGCTTTTTCCATGCCCGAGTACGCGTGGACGACATACCACTTCAGCGTCGGCACGGTGGCAGACGGCACAGCCCCCGGAGCGCTCTGGGCGCCTTCAGGCAGCAGGGAGTCGGTCGTGTCGGTCATGGATTACCTTTCTCAGATCGTGCGGTCACTGTGTCCAGCCCAGAATCAGGCGGTAGAGCACGAATTCGACGATTTTGTCGCTCAGCCACAGGTAGAGCGCCACCACCAGAACGAAGGCGAAAACATAGCCGGTCAACTGCAGCGATTCATTGCGCTTCGGCCAGACCATCTTGCCGACTTCTTTCCAGGAATCGCGGGCAAACCCTACGAGACGGCGCCCGGCATCGGCGTAAAAAAACGTCGCTGCTGCCAGCACCAGGCCGGCCAAGAAGGACAGCACGCGCTGCCAGCCCGGCTGCGAGGCCAGAACATAGTAGGCCCCAACGCCCAGAATCACCCAGACCGCCACCATCACGAGCAGGAATTTCTCCTTGCCCGGGGTCACCGTCTGCGCTTCAGTCACATTGGCCATGAAACAACCTTTGAACAAGACAGCAAGCCCGAAGACCTGACGGTCTTTCGGGCCAAGCCTTAAACGGCAGTGCTGTCATAGAAGGGCACAAGGCCCTTCGTCAACAGATGGCAGGGGCGGAGGGAATCGAACCCCCGACCTTCGGTTTTGGAAACCGGCGCTCTACCAATTGAGCTACACCCCTGCGGCAGGCGACCTTGCGGCCGCCCGGAAAACAGATTACTCGATGACCTTGGCCACAACGCCAGCGCCCACCGTGCGA